>JAFGHD010000018.1 GCA_016939365.1 Bacteroidales bacterium
ATGCTGGGATCAGCCCAGGTAGGATTTCAGCAATTTACTGCGTGATGTCTGTTTCAGTCGACGGATGGCTTTTTCCTTGATCTGCCTGACGCGTTCCCGTGTCAAATCGAATTTCTCCCCGATCTCTTCGAGTGTCAGCGGATGTTTACTGTTCAATCCAAAATAGAGCCGGACTACATCCGCCTCCCTCCTGGTCAGGGTTGATATGGCCCTTTCCACCTCCATGCGGAGGGAGTCGTACATCAGGGCGGATTCAGGGGTGGGGATGCCATCGCTTCTCAGGATGTCATACATGGTATTGTCTTCATCCTGAAGCAGCGGCGCATCCATGGATATATGCCTGCCCTGGTTTCTGAGAGATTCCCTCACCTCGGATTCATCCACCTTCAGATGCTGCGCTATTTCTTCAGGGTTGGGTTCCCTTTCGAAATCCTGTTCCAGGCGTGCATATGCCTTGTTGATCTTGTTGATCGCACCGATCTTGTTGAGCGGTAGTCTGACGATCCGTGACTGTTCTGCGAGGGCCTGGAGGATGGACTGCCGGATCCACCAGACAGCATAGGATATGAATTTGAATCCCCTTGTCTCATCGAAGCGCTGCGCGGCTTTGATGAGCCCCACATTACCTTCATTGATCAGGTCGGGCAGGCTTAATCCCTGATTCTGGTATTGCTTGGATACGGAAACGACAAACCGCAGATTCGCACTGGTCAGCTTTTCAAGGGCTTTCCTGTCCCCCTGCCTGATGCGCTGCGCCAAAAAGACCTCCTCTTCCGCATCGATCAGGTTGACTTTCCCGATCTCATGAAGGTATTTGTCAAGGGAGGCAGTGTCGCGGTTAGTTACTTGCTTGGTAATTTTGAGCTGTCTCATAGGCGCGGTCTTACTTACACATCATCCACCGTCGTGCGCATCCCCGAACCAGGTTTTGGATACGTGAAACAGATCAATTTTACGAAACAGGATGTTCACAGGTTACAACCGCATGAAATTATTCCATACGGCATGCCTCTATGAAGTGGCAGGGCAGTGTGGGCAAAGCACTGAAATCAATTTCCCCGGTAGCAGAAAATCCGTTCATTGATCAGGTTTGAAGCAGCCGGATACAATGTATGCTGCGTCCGGCTTTCAGTCATTTTTCGGAGGTTTGGGAAGCAGTGCCTTGCGTGACAGTTTTAATTTACCTGTTTTGCTGTCTACATCAATCAGCTTGACGGTCACTTCGTCCCCCAACTTAAGCACCTGATCGACCGACCGGATATGTTTCCAGTCGATTTCTGAGATATGCAACAGTCCCTCTTTTCCCGGAAGGATCTCGATAAAGGCTCCGAAATTGGTTATGTTCTTCACGGGGCCCGTGTAGGTTTCACCTACTTCAGGGACTGCGATGATTCCCTTGATCCGTTTCCTAACCTCATCAAACGATTCCTGGTCGGTGGCAATGATATCCACGATACCGAACTCACCCACCTCCTCGATGACAATCGTTGAATTGGTGGTTCGCTGCATCTCCTGGATGTTCTTGCCTCCCGGGCCGATGATGGCTCCGATGAACTCTCTGGGGACGGTCATCTTGATGATCCTGGGGACATGAGGCTTATAATCTTCCCTGGGTGCCTGGATGGATTGTTCCATGATATCCAGGATGTGCAGCCTCCCGCGTCTGGCCTGTTCCAGTGCTTCCTTCAGTATTTCATATGAAAGGCCTTCCATCTTGATGTCCATCTGGCAGGCGGTGATACCGTCGCGTGTGCCGGTTATCTTGAAATCCATATCTCCCAGGTGATCCTCGTCGCCCAGTATATCGGAGAGGATGGCATACTTTCTGGTTGAGGCATCTGTGATCAGACCCATGGCGATGCCCGAAACGGGTTTTTTGATCTTGACACCTGCATCCATCAGGGCCAGGGTGCCTGCACACACAGTGGCCATTGATGAGGATCCGTTGGATTCCAGGATGTCCGAGACGATCCTGACAGTATAGGGATTCTCTTCCACAGGCGGCATGACCTGCCTGAGGGCGCGCAATGCTAGGTTTCCATGCCCGATCTCCCTGCGGCCGGTCCCCCTTATCGGTTTCACCTCGCCGGTGGAGAAGGGCGGGAAATTATAATGGAGTATGAAGTTACTCTTTCCCTCGATGACGGCACCGTCGACGATCTGCTCATCCAGCTTGGTGCCCAGGGTCACGGTTGTCAGTGACTGGGTTTCACCGCGGGTGAAGATGGCAGATCCGTGCGCAGCCGGCAGGTAATCCACCTCGCACCAGATGGGGCGTATCTCATCCAGTTTCCTGCCATCAAGCCGCCTTCTCTCTTCCAGAATAACCTTCCTGACCACTTCTTTCTGTATGTCATGGAAATATCTTTCCACGAGCATGGTCTTTTCTTCACGATCTTCTTCCGGGATGGTTTCCATATAATCATTCAGAATGGCATCAAACGCATCATTCCTTTCATTTTTACCCGTCGGTTTTGAGGCCACTTCGGTAATCCCTGGCCGGGTGGCCTTATCGACCTGCTCCTGAAGCACCGGATCATCGACATCCCCTGTGTATGTTCTTTTCGGCATTGAGGTTTCCACCTTTGAAGCCAGCTCCATCTGTGCCTGGCACTGGATTTTGATCGCCTCGTGACCAAAACGCAGTGCTTCAACCAACACCTCTTCGGGGACCTCTTTCATTGAGCCTTCGACCATGACGATATTGTCCATTGATGCGGCCACCATGATGTCCAGTTCAGCCTGGACCAGGTCAGCCGTGGAAGGATTGATGACGAACTCGTTGTTGATGTAAGCCACCCGTACCTCGGAGATCGGTCCGTGAAAAGGGATGTCTGATATGGACAGCGCCGATGACGCCGCCAGGGCGGCAAGTGCATCAGGCAGCGTGTTTTTGTCACCGCTGATCAGGTATATCAACACCTGGGTATCGCAGTGATAATCATCCGGGAAAAGCGGCCGGATCGCCCGGTCAACCAAACGTGCAATCAAAATTTCGTACTCTGACGGACGGGCTTCCCGCTTGAAAAATCCTCCGGGAAACCTCCCCGTTGCTGCATATTTTTCCTGGTATTCAACGGTAAGCGGTAAAAAATCCACATTTTCAGACGGCTCCTTTCTGGAAACGACCGTGGCCAGCAACATGGTGTCGCCCATTTTGACCACCACCGACCCGTCTGCCTGTTTGGCTAGCTTTCCCGTTTCCAGTACCACCTCGCGGCCGTCCGGCAAATGGAAAGATACACCGATTCCTGATTTATTCATGAAATGAATTATTAAAATGATTATGATAATTTTTGTGGTAAGGCTGTAATCAGATACGAAAAAAGGCAATCTGAATTGCCTTTTCTCCGAACCCTTACTTCCTGATCTTTAGTTCTTTGATAACGGCCCGGTATCTCTGGATGTCCTTATTCTTCAGGTAATCGAGCAATTTTCTGCGTTTGCCGACCAACCGGACCAATGAACGCTCGGTGACCAGGTCTTTTTTGTTTTCCTTCAGATGCTGTGTCAGATGCTGTATCCTGAAGGTGAACAATGCAATCTGTCCTTCCGGAGCACCTGTGTCAAACTCGGATTTACCGTGCTTTTTAAATAATTCCTTCTTCTTTTCAGCTGCAAGATACATACTTAGCGATCTTAATAGGGTACACTTTTAAGGCGTGCAAAATTACTACTTCATTTTGAATTAACCAAACAAATATCCGCAATGAAAAAATATTTCACAGCAAAGGTAAATGATCACAGGTATTTTCCATAGCGATCCCGTTCCTGCATTCTTCGGATTCCGTTCCCCTCTTCTTGACTCCTGCCTCCCAACTCCTTCTTGTTAAAACACCCACTTCAGTTGAACATAATAGAACTGGCCGTAATCCCCGAATTCCGACCTGCTTTTCCCGGAGAAGATCTGTCCCATCAACAGCAATGAGGTATTGTCGCTGACAGAGAATTCCATGTTGGGCCCGAAAAAGGCGGAGCCGTCATAGGGATTGACGATGGCGGCCAGGTCTGCCCGGATCAGCGGGGTGATGGGATAGGAAACCTGTCCGAATAGGGAGGCCCGCGATGATGTCAGGGTTTTTGGGGAGAGCTCGCGCAGGTTCAGGATGGACATATTTCTTCCGGCCGGCTCTGTCGTACCCCGGCTGTTGTACAGCACAGATCCATGGATGAACAGACTGTTACTGAAGGTATAGTTGACTCCTGCAGAGGCGATGAGTGTTCCTGTCGTGTCAATGAAATCTTTATCATCATGGAACCAGGTCAGTTCTCCGTTGAATCCGGCACCCCGGATATGCCCCGACCATCCTCCGCCGATGACGAGATCCTGTTCCATGACACCCGCAAGCACCTGGAAGTCATAATCCCACCGGTTGAACCGGTACATCCCTGCTGCTGTCACCTTGTCCTGATCCGTAATTTTTACGGCCAGCTGCGCTGAGGAAGCCGGACCCACGAAATACTCCAACCTTACGGCGTCGCATCCCGGACGTTCCGGATAGCTAAAGTCATAATAGGAAAAGGTATTGAAAATGTCGTTTGGATTCCAGACCATATTGATGCCCCAGTTGATCCGCTGGCGGCCGGCCGTCACCTCCAGCTTTTTCCAGCTCCATTTCGCGTTCAAGCGGTCGATATGGCTGTACAGTATGTATGAAGAATCCGATACGATGTGACCTGTGAGATTCATCCGACCGGGATCTTCCAGAAGCAGGTCTTTGTAATAGGGGTAATACCGGTGGAAGAGACCTCCGAATGTGAACAGGTTCCGGGCACCGGCCGACATGGTGAGTGATTCAGAAGGAAACCATTTGAAGTTCAGTCTGTTTTGTATCGTCCCCAGGCCCAGCCAGGGTCCGTTGATACTGGAAAAGGTTTCAGCCTGGAGATAGAGGAAATAGCCGTTCAGATCGGTTTTTGGAGGCTTTTCATCCTGCGGGAATCCATGAAGGCCGGTCAGGATGAAGCATACGACGGGAATGTGGAATGAAGCCTTCACGATCCGCTGCTTTTTTCCTGATCCTGCGACACCTTGCCGTCCTCGATGGTGATCACCCGCCGTGCCTTTCTGACAACCCGTGGATCGTGTGTGGAGAAGATGAAGGTGATATGCTCCCCGATGTTCAGTTGTTCCATGATGTCGAGCAGGTTTTCCGTAGAACGTGAATCCAGGTTGGCGGTGGGTTCGTCTGCCAGGATGAACCTCGGTTTGGAAGCCAGTGCCCTGGCAACGGCCACCCTTTGCTGCTGCCCCCCCGAAAGCTTATTGGGTCTGTCGTTGATACGGTCGGCCAGCCCTACAGAAGTAAGGAGCTCCCGCGTGCGTGTTATCCTTTCCGCCCGGGGCCTTCCCTGAAGGTGCATGATGAATTCCACGTTCTCGCCGGCCGTCATCACCGGTATCAGGTTATACGCCTGAAAAACAAACCCGATGTGCTGCAGTCTGAAATCGATCAGACGCCTCTGTCCGAGGGAAAAAATATCCGTGCCGGCGACTGTTACCGATCCTTGCGTCGGCTCATCCAGTCCGCCCATGATATTCAGCAGTGTAGTCTTGCCTGAGCCCGAGGGGCCAACGATGGCTGCAAACTCACCCTCTTTGAAAATCAGATGGATACCGTTCAGGGCATAAACGGGTACATGGGTGGTGTTATACACTTTATGCAGGTTCCGGATCTCGATGATATTCATCTCTTTGTCTTTATTAGTTGTCTGTTCTGATCGCGTCGGCCGGATTGAGCCTCAACGCTTTATATGCAGGGAACAATGAAGAAACGACCCCGGTGATGATGACCATCAGGGCGATGATAAACACCATGGGCAGATCGGTGATGGTGTTCACGGTCGCGGAGTAGCCTATTTCCCTGAAACCCTCCACCCATTGCACCGGAAGATGAATATCGTGGTACTGATAGTATTTCGATATGAGGTACCCGGCAACTATACCCAGTATCCCACCGGTCAGGCTCAGAAAAACGGATTCCAGCATGATCATGAAGAAGATTTTTATCCGGTTCATTCCGATGGCCATCAGCATGCCCAGCTCCTTTACCCGCTCCAGGACGGCCATCAGCATCGTGTTGATGATCCCGAAACAGAGCGCCAGCAGAATGATCATCACGAAGATGTACATATACTGATCCATGGCGGAGGTCAGGTATCCCAGCTCCGGACTGGTCTCCTGCCATGGAAGTACCTCCAGGTCCGGCCTGAGCTCCCGCAGCATCCCGACCGCCCGGTCCGTCTCCTGGGTTTCATGAAGCCGGACGGCAATCTCATGGGCTCCGGAGGGATGAAAGCCGGTCATCCCTGCCAGATCAGCAAACCTTACGAATACGTTCCTTTCATCGAAGCCGGCGTTATCCGTCCTGTAGATCCCGGCCACCTTGAAGGCTCCCTGGACCGTATTGCCGTGTATGTCGGTCACAGTGATCACCACCTTCCTGTCCGTCCCGGTGTGCAGTTTGTGCGCCAGCTTCTCACCGATCACCACAGGAGGGTTGCTCCTGTAATCCCTGAAATATTCACCTTCAGTGATCTTCTCGTGGATATTGGTTACCCGCATTTCCTGCCCGGGGTCCACTCCGGTGATCATGACCCCCGTGCCAGTTTCGGCGGATGCGATCATGGAGTTGATCACGATGCGCCGGGTGGCTGCAGCAATCACATCAATACCATTCAGGGTATCGGCCAGGCCCGATGCAGCGGGGATGAACATCGAGAAATCGGTGTTGTCGCTGAATCCGGGCATGTGTATCTGGATGTGGGAGATCTCTGTCCGGATGGCATCCTGGATTCTCTTCTCGGAAAGACCCCGCATAAAGGCAGTGGTGAACACCCCTGCCAGCAATCCCAGAGTGACAGCAACCACCACCACAGAACTTCTCAGCCTGTTGCGCCAGACATTCCTCCATGCGATTGACCAGATCATTTTATATAAATTTAAAATACATATTATGCCCTTAGTGCACTCATTACCCGGAGCTTCATGACCGTCACCAGGGGATAGACTGAGATCAGAACGGTCAGGATGAATACGGTGACTGCCTGGTTCAGATATACGAAAGGTGCGGTGGAGAATTTCATTACCGGATCAAAACCCATGTCCAGTGCCATTTCGGCAGCCTGGCCCGTGAGGGGAATGGGGTTCATGAAGAAGTAATAGTTGATCGGGATACTGGCCAGGATGCCGGCAGCCACGCCGATGAGGCCGATGAGGAATGTCTCCGCCAGGAGCACCAGGGAAAGCCTGTGGCGCTGCATTCCTACGGCGATCAGGACGCCCATCTCCTTGCGCCGTTCGGCCATCATCATCATGATCGTCCCGAGAATACCGAAAGCGATCAACACATACAGGATGGCTTTCATGATCCGTCCGCTGGCCCTGTCGCTCTCTATCTGCTGGATCAGGATGGGTTCTATCTCTTTCCACGTCATGACTTCAAACTCAGGACCCAGCATTTCTTCCAGTTGTTTCCTGACCTCCTCCAGGCGGTCGTTGTCGTCGATCATCACGATCAGGGAGGTACTGCGTTCCCCTGTGGAAAAGAATTCCCTGCCTGCACTGATATCCAGGTAAACGAGTACCCTGTTCAGTTCGGGTGACGGGTGGCTGATGATCCCGGATATCCTGAAGAGCCCGGCAGCTGTGACTCCATGGTAGCCCTGGCTGATCAGCACCAGCGTGTCGCCGACTCCGATCCGGAGATACCTGGCCAGGTCTTCCGCCACGATGGCTTCCCGGCTTCC
>JAFGHD010000119.1 GCA_016939365.1 Bacteroidales bacterium
GACTTTCGATATCAAGGAAGGCGATAAAGGCCTGTATGCCACTAACGTAAAATCGGTATAAAAGTGTGAAGCCGGGATACCATTGGTGGCCGGCTGAACCCTGATTATCTCTTATTTTTTTTTGCCCGTTCCAGCCCGCTGTGGCAGGAACGGGTTTTTTTTTGCTCTTTCTGACGATCAATTCCCCTATTAATTGATACATTTAGGTTTCCCTTAATTGTTATGTCATGAAAATACTGCTCATCGCTGTTTTCGTTCTTTTCCTGGGAGTTCTGCTCTACAATCCTGAAGATCATGCAGAGTTCGTGAAGCACCGTGCTGAAGATCAGCAAGTACAGGATGAATACCAACAAGAACAAACCGATTCCCAGCCCGACCTGGCCCATTTCCAGCAAAACCTGGCCGGTATACGGGTAGACCATACCCCCTATATTGACGGTCCGTTTTCCACCCCGCAGGAAGTAACAGAAACCTGCCTGATCTGTCATGAGGAAATGGATCTGGATATCCTGAAGACCAGGCACTGGAACTGGCTGGGTGAAGAATTTGTGGAAGACGGGGAAAGCATGAAGCTCGGCAAGCAAAACATCATCAATAACTTTTGCATTGCCGTACCCTCCAACTGGCCCCGCTGTACAAGCTGCCATATTGGTTACGGTTGGAAGGATGAGACCTTTGATTTCACCGACGGGTACAACATCGATTGTTTAATCTGTCACGACCGGACCGGCACCTATCAGAAAACACCCACCGGAGCAGGCATGCCCGATCCGTCGGTGGACCTGGTAAAAGTAGCCAGGGGTGTGGGGAAAACAACCATTCATAACTGCAGCATATGCCATTTTAACGGAGGAGGGGGCACCGGGGTGAAACACGGTGATATGGATGAAAGCATGATCAATCCAACCCCGGAGATCGATGTGCACATGGGAGCGAATGGTTTTACCTGTGCCAGCTGCCATGCAGGAGAAAACCATCAAATTCTCGGTGCAAGTCATGGTTCCATGGAGGCCGGTACAAACCATATATCATGTGTTGACTGTCACGGTGATCAACCACATTCCCGTAAAATCGTCAACAATCACAACAAATCGGTGGCCTGCGAGACCTGCCACATCCCTTCATTTGCCCGCGAAGAACCCACCAAAACCTGGTGGGACTGGTCCACCGCCGGGAACAAGAAAAGAACGGTACAGCCGGATGAGTTCGGCAGGGCGGACTACGATGTCATGAAAGGAGATTTTGCATGGGAGAAAGATGTGGTCCCGGAATACCTTTGGTACAACGGAGAGGCTGATTACTACCATATCGGGGACCAATTAGATCCCGGAGAACCTTTAAAAATGAACATCCTGCAGGGAAATATCGAGGACGAAACGGCCAAGATCTATCCCTTCAAGGTGATGCGGGGAAAACAGATCTATGATACCAGGAACAGGTACCTGATCGTTCCCAAAGTATACGGAGAGGGCGGATACTGGCAGACCTACGACTGGAACACCGCCTCAGAACTCGGTATGAAGGAAATCAACCTGCCCTATTCCGGGAGATATGGTTTTGTGGAGACGGAAATGACCTGGCCCATCAACCACATGGTGGCTCCTGTCAACAAGACCCTGAATTGCAGGTCCTGCCATGTAATCGGTCAATCCGGGCGACTCAACTGGGAAGCGCTGGGATATGCTGGCGATCCCATGAGAACCGGCAGTCGGTTCAGGTAATCGGGGACCATTGTTACTGGGTTACCCCTCCCGAACATGCTGATGTTTTTTTCATAATTATGGTTATTTTGCATGTTCCGTTGAACCGAAAAATCCGATCACGTGAAAATGAAGACCATCGCAGCCTTACTGAGTGTGCTACTCTGGAACTCCGCGACCGGGATCCGGGCGCAGGACCGGACGGATTCCAATACCCCCCTGCACCTGGTGCAGCCAGACTACGACACCGAATACGGGATCCCCCCGGCAGGGGACATTGCCGGGGTCCTCAGCCGGATCTATCATTACCTGGATGCTACCACCCCAGCGCGGCTCCTGGATGCGTCCGGAAAGGAGCTGACGGATTTCAGCGATATTCTTTCCGCAGACCGCCTGAGGCTTGGAGAAGGCGATTTCAGGATAATCAGTTATGAGTGGGGCGTGACCTATGCCGGGATGCTGCTTGCCTCGGAGGTCACCGGCGATCAGAAATACGCTGCATATACCTTCGACCGTCTGAAGTTCCTGGCCGGACTCCGGCCGCATGTGATAGAGTTCGAAAAAAGGCACCCGGGTGTCCGCCATCCACTGACCTCTGTGCTTCATCCCCGTGCGCTGGATGATGCCGGTTCCATGTGTGCGGCGATGATCAAAGCGGAACGAGCGGGATTGGATGCCGGTCTGAACCCAATGATCCAGACTTATATCAACCATATCATTCACAACCAGTTCCGGCTGGAAGACGGTACCCTGGCCCGCAACCGGCCACAGCCCAACACACTCTGGCTGGACGACCTGTTCATGAGCGTGCCGGCCCTGGCACAGATGGGCAAATACAGCGGCGACAACCAGTACTTTGATGATGCGGTCAGACAGGTACTGCAGTTTGCAGAGAGGATGTTCGTGGAAGAGAAAGGCCTGTTCATGCACGGCTGGGTCATGGGCATGGAGGAGCATCCCGCCTATCACTGGGCCCGTGCCAACGGATGGGCCGTTATGACCCTCGTGGA
>JAFGHD010000002.1 GCA_016939365.1 Bacteroidales bacterium
AGGTAAAAGACCCAGGAAGGAGCTGGATAGGATACTGAATGTGGTATTGAGGGATTATCCAGTAGAATGGCTTCTGATGACCGAATTGATGGAAAGGCCGGCACGGTGAAGGATAGCAATGCAAGTGACAGGATTAAAGGGCGGCTTAACATCCGTGGAGGAAGGGATAAAACGCTGGCCCGGCTCATCGATAATGGCATACAGCCGTTGGTAACTCAGCAGGATTAGAAAAGGAAACCCGTATGTAGTCCCACTATATGGTTTAATCCTGGCTCCGAATAATTTTTTCTCAGAGCAAAGAGGGGAGCCACTGAAAACCAGGGCAAGGGTTTTAGACAGGTGCGAAACCCGAATTCCAGGCTGACCCCTGGAGTACGGCCGCCGTTCAGATTAAAGTCTCCTGCCAAAGGATGAATAAACGGGGCGATTTCAATCCATTTGCGTGGATAGGTGTGAAGACTGATGCCATCCGGGATAAGGAGTGTGAACCAGATCCAATCATTTTCCTCATAGAAATAGGGATCCAGATACAATTCTTCTCCGAAAAGAAAGAGCATGGCCGCCATGGATCCGGGGAAATAATAGCAATGATCACCATCGGAATTATTTCCCAGAAGATACTGATAATCAAATGCAACAGACGGGCTGACGAATATTTCGATGCTGATCCCGTAGCCGGACAGTTCGTCATAGGGTGTCGACATGATGTGAGTGGCAAAGGAGATACGGAGTGAACCTCCTTCCTGGCTCATCGAATGGTTGAAGAACACTATATTAATAATGAAGATCAGTATGAAATGCCGTTTCATTCGATGAAATTCAATCATCAATGAAAAGCAGCTTTTATGCCAATCTTTGAAATAGAAATATTTTAAAGTGATTTTAAATAACACAGGCCGGAACGGAAACATCTACGATCCGGATTGCTGGAGAAACCAGGGCTACCGGTACTGCTTTCCCCGGAAATCCTTTCATAGATCAGTGATATCCGGACCATCCGATTACCGGCCGGGCTCATAAAGGCACATGAGTACACTCATTGCATACCTGACCTGCCAGGCTGGTCTGATGCACCATACCATAAGTAACCGCATTGATCACCACTTCAGGAACTTCAAGGATGTTCATGAAGGTATGCTTGGTGGTATTATCCCGGCCCCTTCGTGAGGGCGAAAAAATCAGGGTAGTGGGATTGATCCCGAATGCATTGCAAAAACTGAAAGGTGCCAGACAGGGATTGCCATCCGTATGTATCTATCGTGCTGGCGAAAGCGATGGGCCTTGGCGCCACCGTTTCCAGCAGGAGGTGATGCAATTTTGGGAGGCTGATACCCAGCGGGTCAATCTCCATCCTTTACTCATTGTATTTGTCCTACAAAGCGGGAAGAACGGTAGTGACACTCTCCCCGAAACCGATCCGCATGCCCTGTTTCTCTGCAAAAGCCCTGATGATCAGAGTATCATGATCATTCAGGAAAGTTCTCTGGGTCCCGTCCTCAAGGTGTATGGGGTTGGATCCGTTCCATGACAACTCGAGCATTGATCCATAGGAATCCGGCTCAGGACCGCTGATGGCCCCTGATGCATACAAATCACACACCCGGATGTTGCATCCGTTCAGGGTCTGATGCGTAAGTTGCTGGTCAATGCTCCAGTAAAGATAGCGGGTATTGGTCTTGCATATCAATGTTTCAGAACCTTCCGGGGTTCGGATAGATGCTTCAATACAAATATCAAAGTTCCTGTCTTTACGGGTCTGAAGATAGGGCATGGGTTTGGGATTCTGTTCCGGCCCGGCTACCCGGAAGGGTTCAAGTGCTTCCATTGTGACCACCCAGGGTGAAATTACAGAACCGAAGCTTTTGCCTTGGAATGGACCAAGGGGCACATACTCCCACTGCTGGATATCACGGGCGGATAAGTCATTAAAAATCAACATGCCAATGATGTGCTGATCCGCCTGACCTATTTCTATAGGTTGCCCAAGTTCTGTGTTCGAGCATGTGATAAATGCCGTTTCGGCTTCAAAATCAAGAGCCTTTGATGGACCAAAAACGGGTTTGCCTGCATTGGAAGGGCTTGATTGGCCCTTCGGCCTTCTAATAGCTGTCCCTGAGACTACAATTGATGATGTCCTTCCGTGATATCCGACAGGAAGATGCAGCCAATTGGGCTGAAGGGGACTGGATTTATCCCGGAACATGGCACCCACATGTTCTGCATGTTCCTTGCTGGAATAGAAATCTGTGTAGTCCCTCACTTTAATGGGCATCAGCATTTGAACCTGATCCGCAGGCAACAGAACCTTGGTTTTGTCAAGGTGACTGGTTCGGAGAACGGGGTTGTTTTCCGAGAAAATGTTAATGATTCTTTCCCGGGCTGCAGCCACCCGCTCCCTGCCATTGGCGAAGAAATCATTGAGTGAGGCCCATTTAAAGACCCTAAGATCAGGGATTCCCAGCTCATCCATTAAGCCCAGGCTCGCCAGCATGTAAAGGTCAACTGCGGTGTTGCCGATGCGGGTGAAACAACGCACTTTCCCATTCGGTCTGCGACCCACTCCAAAGGGGATGTTGTAGAGGGGGAAATCGCTCCCTTCAGGTACTTCTATCCAGGACCTGAGGGGTGAAGTTTTAGCTTTTTTTACCATGTCATCAAATTAGTTGTTTGACTATTCAGTTATCTAAAGTGTTCCTCTGAGTTGCTGTTCGCGTTCAATGGATTCGAATAATGCCTTAAAATTACCTTTTTCGAATGATCTGGCACCCTTTCGCTGGATTATTTCGTAATTTGCTTCCGGCCTGAGAAAAGGAATTCCTCCGCGCCGGGTGGTTTCTTCAAATGCCTTTGTTGCATCATCCACCCATAAAGCGATGCATTTCACACCATCACCATGCTTTTTACAATGCTCTGCTATTTCACCTTCCGGTTTCAGGGAAGATGTCAGAATAAAAGTGATTTTTCCCTGCCTGATTACATAGGAAGTCTTGTCCTTGTCACCTGTTTCGAGCCCTCTGTAAGCCAGCGGTTGAAAGCCAAAGGCTGTCAAATAATAGTGGGATGCCTGCTTGGCATTGCCCACATAGAATTCAACGAAATCGGTTCCGTTTATTGGAAGAAAATCCATATGTTGTTTTGTTTGTTCTTCCATTCTGTGACTGACTAACGCTTATTGAGGCCATGATTTGAAATTTTCCCTGTCCTCTGTCCGGAGGGCTGCCCTGGTCAGCCACAGTGGTCTGTAAGTATCGATCATGATGGCGAGTTCACGTGTCTCATTCGCACCCAGGCTTTTTTTCACGGTTTCAGGGTGTGTACCGTGGGGGATACCCATGGGGTGAAGTGTGAACTGTCCCCTACTGACATGCTTCCGGCTCATGAATTCACCGTCGACATAGTAAAGTACCTCGTCTGAGTCGACATTGCTGTGATTATAGGTTACCGGTATGGCTTCAGTGTGATAATCATACAGGCGCGGAACGAAGGAACACATGATGGAACTGCCTGCATCGAAAGTCTGGTGAACGGGGGGAGGTTGATGAGTCCTGCCGGTTATCGGCTCAAAATTATGAACCGATAGTGCATAGGGGTAATAAAAGTCTGAAAAGTCTTCAGTTGAAATCAACTGCTCTGAGAATAACAGTCCGTATTTTTTTCTGAACTGAATATGCCGTTTTGCCGGGACAGAGCCAGGCTTATGGTAGTGAGGCATTTCCGTAATTTTGCAGGTAGTTTTTTGAACACTGATAGATAATTGTAAAGGCAGCAATATTTTATCACCATCAGCTCTTTCCATTTGGCTGGTGAGGCGCCGATACAGAATCCCCCAAGTTATCCAATGGCAAAATTAAAAAATTAAACGAATTGGGGTACTGAAGGTTCTGGCATTTCCTGTTTGATGCGGTCATTTTTCTTTCAAAGGAGCAAAAGGGGATGACGGTCAGGGTGTAATCGCAACGTTATCAGGTCTAAAACCGGATTTCATGTTTCGAATACCCGGATTATATTTGCATTTTCCTGTTTTGTTTTTCCAAAATCACATATCATGAGCAACAGCAGCCTGACAAGGAGGGAATTCATGAAACAGTCTGGGGCTTTGGGTGTAGCATCCCTGGCTGGTGCAGCTCTGATTCCGGGTATTGCACATGAGACATGGGAGGAACCGGCTGTTATCGCATCCGTTAGGGGGTCGGATTACTACCGTGCAACCCTCAGGGCAGTTGAAGTATTGGGGGGTATGGAAAAATTCGTGCCTCACGGATCCTCTGTCGGATTGCTCATCAATTCAGACTTTGAAGCTCCAGGGGCATATGTTCATCCTGATATTTCCATAGCAGCGCTCCGGATGATACAGGACGCAGGGGCGGGCGAAATCTGGTCACTTCAGCAGGTCAAAGAGGAATACTGGAAGAGAAGTTCCTTTTTTGAAGAAAACCGTGACCTGATCGGAGTTGTCAGATATGTGGCTTCCAATGTCTTTCCGGCCACTTACAACGAGGAGGATTTCGTACGGATTAAGAAAATACCGGGTTCTGTATCGCTGGGGGAGGTGGAGGTAGTCAGGAAGTTCCTGGAATGTGATGTTTTTATCAATATCCCCATCTGCAAGCACCATCCCTCCACCTTGTTGACCTGTGCATTAAAAAACCTGATGGGGATCAACAGCAGAAAAAGCAATATCACTTTCCATCTGGGTTCCGGTGTAAAGAACGATCCGGAATTCCTTGGACAATGCATCGCCGATCTGAACCTGCTCAGAAAGACCGATTTGGTTATTGTGGATGCAACCCGTTTCATTACCACCAATGGTCCATCCGGGCCGGGAGAAATTTTGCATAAGGATCAGGTGGTGGCCGGAACTGACCCGGTGGCGGTCGATGCGACATGTACCCCTTTGCTTGGATATGATTCCAGGGATGTCATTTCAACGGTTAGGGCTTCCGGATTGGGTATCGGCCGTTACCTTGCTGAACAAATACAGGTTATAGAGTATACTCTCTGAACAGAAATGGCGACTTTGCTTAGAGCGTGTCTTCGCTTTTTGTTGATCCTTCCCGGGATGTGGTACCTTTTACCTGTTTCAGGACAGAATGGGATCCCTTTTGGCGACATCCTCCTTCCCACCGGGGCAGGAAACTGGACCAGTTCAGGCGAACCTCGTTTTTATCAGTCCAGAAAACTGTATGACCTCATGAACGGTGCAGCTGATATTTTTCAGGAATATGGTTGTGAAGAGGCTTGCGTTATGGAGTTTTTCCATCCCTCCGGGAAATCTATAAAGGCAGAGGTTTACAGAATGCACGACGCACCTGGAGCTTTTGGTGTCTACACTTTTCACAGGACGGATTATGCCAAGCCGGCTGGAGTGGGTCAGGATGGACAGATGAGCAGTACGTATCTGATTTTCTGGAAGGACCGTTACTTTATAAGCCTTACAGGGGCAGAAGAGAATATCGCTGTTTCTGCCGGCATCCGGCAGATATCTGACGAATTTGCCAAGTCGATCCATCAACTGGGAGAAATACCTCGGATCCTTCGCTACCTGCCTCAGGATTTGTCCCTTTGTTACATCAGGGGAATCATCGGCCTGCGCAATACATACCCCTTCCCTGAGGCTCCCCTCTTCGATTTTATTGAAGGAGGGATTGCTGTAACGGACGATTATTTTCTGTGCCTTTTGCGATTTTCCGGCCCATCCGACGTTTTGATCAGGCTCCGGCAGACCATCGAGAAGACCCTCCTGGCACCCCGTTTTATGTCGGTCTCAGATAACCAAACGGAGATGTCCTATACCGACTTGAAAAACAATATCATTAAATTCAGGCAATTCCAGCAGTTTGTCTTGATTTTGGTTGCCCATTCGGAAACAACTGCTGCACGAAGCCATGATTTTTTTACCGGGATTGAGCACAAGATATTCGCCGATTTTCCGGATCAATTGGCGGGTTGTCCAGATTGCCCGGCATTCAGGGCGATCAGCGGCATCCCGACAAACAATGAAAAAAATGAATGCGTTATTCATCTCTTGAACCCTCCCTCGTGGGCCGACCATGCAAACGCCATTGAATGGAAGTATCAGGGCGGTCATGATACAATACCCTGCTGCAGGGCCTGGCTGCTGGATAGCCCTGAGGATGCCTACGGATTCATGTCCTGGTATGACTTCCTTACAGGTCGTCTCAATGCAGTAAATACAAGATACCTGTCATATGTTTCCGGCAGGATTTTCATCACATGCTCCGCATCATTCGTCATACAGGATGAGTGCCATCTGCTGGATTGCATTGAAGATGCTTTGCAGGTCATCTACCCTGGTGAACCGAAAATTCCTTTCATGGAGTCATTAATGGATAACTCCATGACTGGCAGTACCGCGAAGCTGTATTTCCCCCGGACCTTTCCAGGACTGGAGGAATGGTTGCCCTGGTTGCCTGATGTTGACATCCCTGGAGCGGCCAGATGGTTTGACGGTAAGGTTTCTCTTTGCCTGGAGTTCCCTGACCTTGAAGCTGCCCAAAACGTATTGGACCAACTATTGAAGGAAAATGGCATGGCGGGGAAAACTTCCGATGAATCCAAGTTTGTCATCCTTTCAAATCATAGCGGTATATTTGCTGCCGGTATCACAGGGCGCTTTTTACTCCTTTTTACAGGAATGGATGTTTTTTCTGCGGAAACTAAGTTCCAGGCCTTTATCCGTTCCTTGCAGGGATCATTAAAACAGTAACAAGTATGGGAAAGACAACTGCCATTCTTCTGATTTCAATATTGATCTTCAACATGAACACTGGAGGCCAGACCCTGTTCATCGAAAGCCTGCACAAGGAATTACCTGGCCTGGAGTTCCAGGAGGGATGGGTAATGCCGGATACTTCATCTCTATTCCTGGATGAAGGACTCTATGATTTTATTAACGGCGGTGCGGACCTCTATTTTGAATATGGTATCCACGGTGTATTGTCAATGGTTGTGACCAACGATTCCCTTGAAGTGAACATTGAGTGTTACGAGATGGAGGATGATGCGGGTGCGTTCGGGATTTTTTCTGTCCAGCGCGGCCAGGAGGGGAAAACGGTGGATATCGGTGAACTCGCCGTCGCCTATGAATCCTACCTCGATATCTGGAAAGACAAACTTTTTATCCGGATCTTTCTGAAAGACGGTATAAAGGAACCTGAGGTATGCCAGTCATGGGGCAGATGGATTGCCGAAAAAGTGGCGGGCAGGGGACAGGTACCTGAAATTGTAACCCTTGTTGATTCTGCAGGCATCGATGTCTCGAATGCAAAATATTTCAGAGGGATCATCGCACTTGGAAATTTGTATTCATTCGGATACGGAATCATTTCAGGCTTTTATGAGGGCCTCGTATCCGAAAACACAGACAGGAAAGTTTTTGTATTCCGGTACAAGGATGCCGAAAGTTGTTACGAGTGGTACCAGAGTGCCAGGGGAAAGATACAAGGTGGGCAGAGATACAATGGCTTTGCAGAGCAGGCCGACGGTTTTACGGTGACGGATAGTGAACAGCAAACGCTGTCCTTCTTCCGTACCGATGAAGCGATCCTTGTCATCAGGGGAGACACCTGGGAACAATCCGAAGTTATCTTTCATTCATTGAAAAACATATTCAAATAATTGTAAATAAATCAATAAAATCATATATTTGCTATTATTAACTAAAAATTTTTATCCATGAAAGCCTTGAAAATCATTGGAATTATTATCCTGGTCATTATTGCCATCATTCTGGTCGGTGCATTTTTTATGCCAGCCAAAATCGGATTGGAGAAGACGGTGGTGATCAATGCAGCCACTGAAACCGTTTTTGAGCAGGTTAATTGTTTCAGGAATTGGGAAAAATGGTCACCCTGGAAAGACACTACGATGGTTTATTCTTATGAGGGTTCAGCCTGTGGTATGGGGAGCATCCAAAAATGGACAATTACCGGAAAAGAGGAACATGGAACCCAAACCATCACCCAGAGTGAACCTGGCAAGTTCATCAGAACCGAGATTGATTTCGGTCCCCAGGAAATGGTTTATTCCAACTGGCTTTTTGATGAGACCGGCGATGATGGAGTGAAAGTAACCTGGACTTTCGAATCTGATGCGCCTTATCCCCTGGGAAGATGGTTCGGCCAGTTCCTCGTAAAACCTATGGTTGCCAGGGATTATGAGAAGGGATTGAACAACCTGAAGGAAATGGCTGAAAATATGCCTCCACCACTGCTTTATCAAACGGGTCCGGTTACTGAGAAAATGGTACTGGGTAGCCCGGCGCTGACTATTCTGGATTCATGCAATATGGCAGACATAGGTACCAAGATGGGAAAAATGTTCGGTGAACTGCAGGCTTATGTCGAGAAGAACAGGATTGAGACCACCGGCCCGCCGTTTTGTGCGTATCCCGATTGGGATCCAAGCAAAAAGATCGTAATGCTTGCCGGTATACCCATCAAAAAGCCGGTCAAGGCGATGGGCACTATCAAAATGAGCAAAACCTACCAGGGTAAGACCCTTATGGCTGTTCACTACGGAGCTTATGAAGCTACACCGAAAACCTATGAGAAAATCCAGGGGTACATGAAGGAAAAAGGTTATCAGCCAAATGGTACCCCGTGGGAGATATATATCACGGATCCGATGAACGAACCCGATGTGAGTAAATGGGTCACTGAAGTCTATTATCCCGTGAAATAATACCGTTAGCGGTACCCCATGCCATGGTTCACGGGTTTCGCTGTGAAAAACGAAAAACATCTGTGGATGTGTTGCCGGATTGCAGTGAACACGCATCACTAATCAGCACTTAAAGCAAATGGGAGTCAATAGAATCACAACACACCGGTTTCTATTCAGGTCGGTACTGATTGCAAACCTGCTCCTCTTCGGCATTACCGGAACCGTTTACCTGATATCCGGCAGGAACTGGACAGGGGCATTGCTTCTGGCGGCATGTGCTGTCAACATCATTGCCTTTACTATAAAAATTACCCGCCACATCCGTCTGTTCGCGGTGGTTTTTTTCCTTTGTGGTGCCGTGTGCCTTTTCGTGAGTTATGATTATTATTTCAGGGATTCCAGGGTGATGCACCTGATCTGGCTTGCCATATCTGGAATATATCTGATTGCTGCCATCATCCTGCTGACGTTAAAGGGCAATCCGGAAAAAAAACCTTAGTCGGGCAGTAAACCTTTTCATATCTTTGCCCATCAACAAAAAAACGAAAGGGAATAAGGATGGTTAGTTTTGAATTGTCTGCCAGGCAGCTTGAGATCAGGGAGAAGTACCGTGATTTCACACAACGCTGGATCGTGCCCAACCGGCTGAAATATGATGAACTGGAAAAGTTCCCTTGGGAAATTGTGAAAGCGGCTTATGAGGAAGGGATCATGAACGGACCCATACCGGAAAAGCACGGCGGCAACGGATACAGTCTTTTTGAAGGGGCTCTCGCCTCTGAAGAATTGGGAGCAGGCTGCATCGGTATCGGGATATGCATTGATGCCAATACCCTGGCATTGACTCCTTTGTTATTGGCAGCCAATGAAGAGCAGCAAAAACGTTTTTTCGACAGGATCAGGGAACAAAAGGCTGTAGCGGCATACTGTCTGACGGAACCCAATGCGGGATCGGATGTACAGGGTATCAAATCTACCGCGATCAGAAAGGGGGACGTTTATGTTTTAAACGGACACAAACGATTCATTACCAATGGGGAGGCCGCTTCATTCATGACAGTCTTTGCACAGACAGATCCCGAGAAGGGATCCCGGAGCCTCACCGCACTGGTCGTACCAGCCGAATCCCCGGGGATCGAGATTAAACCCAGGCTGCGGAAAATGGGTCAGAGGGCGTCGGTGCAGAACGAGATCCTATTTCATGATGTGGAAGTGCCGCTATCTAACAGATTGGGCGAAGAAGGCCATGGCTTTCTGATTGCAATGAGAACATTTGACCGTACAAGAACAGGGGTGGCTGCACTGAGCGTGGGAAATGCACGGGCTGCATATGAAATCGCAAAGGAATGGACACAGAACAGAATACAGTTCGGTAAACCAATAGCCGCCAACCAGGCCATCGGGTTCATGCTGGCTGACCTGGCAACACATATTGAAGCTGCAAGGCTCATCACATGGTATGCCGCCTGGGCTTATGATAACGGTAAAAAAAACCTTTCGAAACTTTCTGCCATGTCGAAGCTATTCGCATCCGATGTGGCTATGCGAGTCACTACGGATGCAGTTCAGGCCATGGGCGGAGATGGCTACTCACGGGATTTTCTGGTGGAGAAGATGATGCGCGATGCCAAGTTGTGCCAAATATATGAAGGTACTAATCAAATTCAGCGCCTGGTGATTTCCAAAAGCATTATGAAAGAATAGTACCGGTAAGATTGCAAAGGCAAAGAGACTGCCCTGCTTCGGAAGGCAGTCTCTTTTTTTGGGGGGAGGAGGAAAAAATGGATACCCGGAGGACTCTATCCTGAGATTACGGGAACCTGTACCGGTTATCTGCAATCAGTTTGTCTGCTATTGTCCTGCGGGCTTTCACCGTATTCACCGGGGCTACATGAGTAAAAAAACCGATTCTTCTATGCATGATTTCCCTTTCGGGGCCTTCAACAAACGAATTGACAGCATCCCTGGCCGCCATCATGATCCTGGATGCGCAGTCATAGATATACACATCCAGGATATGCCGGAATACTTCACTTTCAGGATGGTTTTTAATTTTTTCGATCCTTTCTACCCGCAACAGAGTTGATTCAGCACCGTAAGACATCATAATGATGTCTGAGATATTGAAAAGGATTTCCTGTTCGGCCATGAAATCCCGCTTGAATTTTTCTGACAGGGTTCCCATCACCAGGAGTGCGGTTTTCTTGAAATTTCTGACATAGTACCATTTTTCCGTGAAATAATCCGGGAAAGAGTTGGGGGGGAGGGGATCTCCGGTCAGATGCCTGATGATGTAACTGGCATATCTTACCACATCGAATCCCGATTTGAGGGCCTTTTTGATGGTAGTGTCCACCACCAGAAGGCGGTTGATTTCATTGGTGCCCTCGAATATCCTGTTTATTCGCGAATCCCTGTAGGCACGGTCGATATCAGTTTCGGCCGAGAATCCCATTCCGCCAAATATCTGAACGGCTTCGTCCACCACATAATTCAGGGCTTCCGATCCGAAGACCTTCATTGCAGCTGCTTCAATGGCATACTGTGCGATTCCTTCTATGGTGGCTTTCTCCCTGGGCATTCCCTGTGCCATCAGAACTGCCGTCATCTCATCTATATTACGGCTGACCCGGTATACAGAAGATTCTGTCACCCAGGTACGGATTACCTGCTCGGCCAGTTTATATTTAATGGCACCAAACTCTGCGATAAATTTACCGAATTGCTTGCGCTCATTTGCGTAATTTACCGACTGGGTGATCGCTCTTTTTGCAGCACCCAGAATTGTTCCTCCCAGTTTGATCCGTCCCATATGCAGGATATTCAAAGCTATCCTGAATCCTTCGCCGCGCTTGCCCAGCAAGTTTTCAACCGGGACTCTCACATCATTGTAAAAAACCTGAACGGTGGATGAGCCCTTTATTCCCATTTTCTTTTCCTCGGGATTGATTACCACGCCATCCCAATTCCTTTCCACTATGAATGCGCTGTGCACCCGGTCATTGTCGATTTTGGCAAAAACAGTTTGAACATCAGCAAATCCACCATTAGTGATCCACATCTTCTGTCCGTTGAGGATATAATGGGTTCCGTTATCACTTAAAACAGCGTGGGTTTTCCCTGCATTGGCATCTGAGCCGGCATTTGGTTCTGTGAGGCAGTATGCAGCGATCCACTCACCCGAAGCCAGCCTGGGAAGGTATTTGTTCTTCTGGAGATCATTTCCGTAGTAGAGTATGGGAAGTGATCCGATACCCGTATGTGCAGAGTAGGCTACGGAAAAGGAATATCCCGATCCCATGGATTCGCTGGCAAGCATGGATGTCACGAAGGATTGTTCAAATCCGCCAAATACTTCAGGTAAGGATACTCCAAGCAGACCGAGTTCGCCAGCCCTGGCAAGAAGGCTCCGCATCAATCCCTCCTCCTGGCTGTCAATCCGGTCCAGTATGGGAAACACTTCAGATTCCAGGTAATCGCGACATGTCCCGGCTATCATTACTTGCTCTTCGTCGAAATCCTCCGGGATGAACACATCAGCAAAGGAGGTGTCCCTGATCAGGAATTCTCCGCCTTTAAGTAGTTTTTTGTTTTCTGCCATGACCATTTTTTGGTAAGACGGACAAAATTAGAAAATATTAACAACAGGAATCCTGATGATGTGGGTTATGGTATCCCGGATTTATAATATATATGGTCTGTTTTTTTTATCTTTACAAAATTAGGAATACAATATCCGGTATATGGCAGATATCCTGAAATGGGCGGCGGGCTTGGCCATAATGTTGATTATTGGCTTGGTATACCGCAGGTTGTTGATATTGAAAATATACAGGATTCTTTTCGGTCCTTTCAGCGCCCAGTATGTCCTGAAATTCAGGAAAACTCTGAATTCCAATCCCTATCCTTATTGTATCAGGGAAAATGTGCTGACCGGTTGCCATGCGTTTTATGTTCCCAACATTTCGGCAAAGCGGTTTCATACTCAAGATGAGATCGTATTCGAAAAAATCAGTCCCGGTACACATTTTAACCAGGTGCAGAAGTATCGGGGCAAACCCAGATGCTTCAATATCCAGAAGGCGGGTCATGCCATCATCAGTGTGGCTGGTTTCGATAAGGAGATATGCGGAAGAAACGGAAAAGCACTTTTGTTCTTTCTGAAGGATAAATTTATAATGGGTGAGTATATCATTGAACCCTCGGATGATCATATCACCCGGAAGATTTCGGAAGCGATACGAAGGGAGCACAAAACCACCATGACCGGTGACTGTGATCATTTCTATATTACCGATGATAACGGTAATTCAATATATTTCCATGAAAATGGATTCTCGCTTTCGATCAAATACTATTTTGATTCCCCTGAAATCAGGTTGATGCTTGATCAGAAAACAGAGGATAGATAGGAGGGTCGTAGTCAGCTCTTTTGCGCCGGTACTTGTTTTCCCTTGATTTTGACAGATAGTTCCTCACCTTCGCCGGGGTAGTCAACCTCAATGGAGTCGCCTGCTTTCAATTTTGACTTGATGATCTCTTCGGCCAACGGATCCTCAATGTATTTTTGAATGGCTCTTTTCAGGGGGCGGGCTCCGAACTGTTCATCCCATCCCTTTTCAACAATGAAATCCTTCGCACCGGATGAAACGTGCATAGTGTAACCCAGGCTTTGTATCCGAAGGAAAAGATAGTTGAGTTCGATATCGATGATTTTGTGAATATCGTCTCTTTCAAGTGACTCAAAGATGACTACGTCGTCAATTCTGTTGAGGAACTCGGGAGCAAAAGCCTTTTTCAGTGCATTTTCGATCACACCGCGGGCGAAGGTATCCCGCGCAGATTTTCGTGAATTGGTATTGAATCCGACACCCTGGCCGAAGTCCTTAAGCTGTCTGGATCCGATGTTGGATGTCATGATGATAATGGCGTTCTTGAAATCGATTTTCCGGCCGAGGCTGTCAGTAAGAACACCATCGTCAAGCATTTGCAGCAACAGGTGGAACACATCGGGATGTGCTTTTTCAATTTCGTCAAGCAATACAATAGCGTAGGGTTTTCTTCTGACCTTTTCGGTGAGTTGCCCTCCTTCCTCATATCCGACATAGCCCGGTGGTGCTCCGACGAGACGGGATACGGCAAATTTTTCCATATATTCGGACATGTCGATGCGGATCAGTGCGTCTTCACTGTCGAAGAGGTAACGGGCAAGCACTTTGGCCAGGTGGGTTTTTCCCACGCCGGTGGGTCCAAGAAAGATAAAGCTTCCGATCGGTTTGCCAGGATCTTTGAGTCCGGCACGGTTGCGACGAATGGCTTTGACTACTTTGCGGATAGCCTCTTCCTGTCCGATGACCGCACCTTCCAGCTCATGCTCCATATTGGCGAGCCTGTCTCCCTCAGTTTGTGCGATCCGCTGCACCGGAACACCGGTCATCATCGCAACCACTTCGGCTACATGTTCCTCTTCCACCGTTTCCCGGTTGAGCTTTGATTCGGCTTCCCATTTCCGCTTGGCCCGGTCCAGGTCATCCTGAAGTTTCCTTTCTATGTCACGGAACTTGGCTGCCTCCTCAAATTTCTGGTTGTTAATGGCCTGGGTCTTCTTCGATTTGATCTCTTCGATCCTGTTCTCAATGTCGATGATTTCAACGGGCACGTGGATATTGGTGATGTGAACACGCGATCCTGCCTCATCCAGGGCATCAATTGCCTTGTCGGGAAGGTACCTGTCGGAGAGGTAGCGGTGGGTCAGTGCAACACAGGCATGAAGGGCTTCGTCAGTGTATTTCACGAGGTGATGGTCCTCGTATTTCTCCTTGATATTCTTCAGGATGTCGAGGGTTTCCTCCGGAGTGGTTGGGTCGACCAATACTTTCTGAAAACGCCTTTCCAGTGCACCGTCTTTTTCAATGTATTGCCTGTATTCATCCAGTGTCGTGGCGCCAATACATTGTATTTCACCCCTGGCAAGGGCAGGCTTGAACATGTTTGAAGCGTCAAGTGAACCGGATGCATTACCTGCGCCTACGATGGTATGTATCTCATCGATAAACAAAATTACATCCTGGTTTTTCTCAAGCTCATTAAGGACGGCTTTCATCCTTTCTTCAAACTGCCCGCGGTATTTGGTTCCCGCCACCAGCGAAGCAAGGTCGAGCGTGATGATGCGTTTGTTAAACAATGCCCTTGAAACCTTCCGCTGTATGATCCGAAGGGCAAGTCCTTCAGCTATGGCAGATTTTCCGACACCAGGCTCACCGATCAGGATGGGATTATTCTTTTTCCTCCTGCTGAGGATCTGGGCGATCCTTTCCAGTTCCTTCTCCCTACCCACAATGGGATCCAGACGGTCTTCCTCCGCAGCTTTGGTCAGATCCCTTCCGAAATTGTCGAGAACCGGTGTTTTTGATTTGGAGTCGCTTATTTTTTTGATGCTTCCGCCGAAATCCTTGGAACCTTCATCCATGTCATCGTCGGCAGTACCTCCGGGCAGTTCATCACGCGTTGCCTGGCTCCTGTCCTGATCATGGCTGGCAATGATCGCTTTCAGTTCTTCACGGACAGCCTGGTAGTCAATTCCCTGCTTGTTCAGGGTTTTAGTTACCACATTATCCTCATCCTTGAGTATTGCCAGCAGAAGATGTTCTGTGCCAATGACTTCACTCGAAAAAAGCTTGGCCTCCAGGTAGGTGATCTTCAGGGCCCTTTCAGCCTGCTTGATCAGGGGCAGATTGTCAGGTGTCTTTTCATACCTGCTTTCTCCGGAAACTGCCCTTTCAATGGTTCTGCGAATGCTGGTCAGGTCAGCTCCCAGGTAGACCAGTATCTGAATTGCCATTCCTTCTCCTTCTCTGATTATTCCCAGCAACAGATGCTCCAGGCCGATGTAATCGTTTCCCAGCCTGACCGCCTCTTCGCGGCTGAAGGACAGTACATCTTTTACCCGTTGTGAGAATTTGGCCTCCATATGAATCCTGTTTCAGGTATTAAACGGTGTTTCCAAACAGCTTATTACTTCTCTCTGTTGTTGTATAACAAGTTATAGTCAGTTTTGTTTGCCATCTCATGAAGCCTCAGCCAGAGCCGCCGGAAATACAACCCGCTTCAGGATCAAAACTATTTACAAAATTACAGATTATCAGGCAAACCGGTACTTTTTATCAACAGGATTTTGTTGGTAATAACAGTACTAATGGGAATGGGATAACGTTATGAAAGTGCTAAATTTGCTTAGTAAATAACTAAGTGTAACATATTGATTATGAATGATTCAACTGACATTGCAGCCGACGGGGGGCGCATTCTGAGGGTGGATATAGAAACACAGATGAAAACAGCCTATATCGATTACTCCATGTCGGTAATCGTGTCCAGGGCGCTTCCTGATGTGAGGGATGGCCTGAAGCCGGTACATCGCAGAGTGCTGTATGGAATGCTGGAACTGGGTCTGATGTCGAACAGACCCTATAAAAAATCTGCCAGAATTGTTGGGGAAGTACTTGGGAAATACCATCCCCATGGCGACACTTCTGTGTACGATGCCATGGTCAGGATGGCACAGACCTGGTCATTGAGATACCCGTTGGTTGACGGACAGGGAAATTTCGGGTCCATAGATGGTGACAGCCCGGCGGCCATGCGCTATACCGAGGCAAGGCTGCACAGGATCGCTGAAGAGATGCTTGCAGACATCAATAAGAACACTGTTGATTTCCAGCTGAACTTCGACGATTCCCTTGAGGAGCCCACCGTCCTTCCCAGCCGGATCCCCAACCTGATCGTAAACGGAGGCTCTGGCATTGCAGTAGGAATGGCTACCAACATGCCTCCGCATAACCTCTCGGAGGTTGTGGATGGCATCATCGCCTTCATTGAAAATCCTGAAATACCCATTTCCGGTCTGGTGAAACATATCAAGGGACCTGATTTTCCTACCGGAGGATTAATATATGGTCATGATGGTGTCAGAGAAGCATTTGAAACCGGCAGGGGAAGGATTGTGCTCAGGGGTGAGGCCAAAATTGAGGAAGAACCTGGAGACCGCCAGCGAATTATCGTAACATCAATTCCCTACCAGGTCAATAAGGCGGAAATGATAAAAAAGACCGCCGAACTGATCAATGAAAAAAAAATAGATGGTATTACCGATATCCGCGATGAGTCCGACCGAACAGGTATCCGTATCGTTTATGAACTGAGAAGGGATGTGATCCCTACAGTAATCCTGAACAAGCTGTATCAGCAGACCCCGTTGCAAACCGCCTTTAATGTGAACAACATTGCCCTGGTGAACGGGAGGCCCCAGCTGCTCAACCTTAAAGACCTCGTGAGACACTATGTGGATCACCGACACGAAGTGCTCGTCCGTAAAACGGAATATGAGCTGAATGAGGCGGAAAAGAAGGCCCATATACTGGAGGGTCTTCTTAAGGCTATTGACTTCCTGGATGAAGTCATCTCACTGATCCGTTCATCCCAGACACCTGAAGAGGCCAAGATCGGCCTGATGGAGCGTTTTGAACTCTCTGATATTCAGGCTAAAGCGATTCTGGACATGAGACTGCAGCGCCTGACCGGCCTGGAAAGGGAAAAACTCAGGACCGAATACCAGGAACTGCTGAAGCAGATTGATTACTTCAGGGATGTGCTATCAAGCGAATCGCTCAGAATGGAAATCCTGAAGGACGAAATGCGCGAGATCAAGGAGAAATACGGTGATGAGCCCAAAACGGATATCATCTATACAGCCAAGGATTTTTCAATTGAGGATACCATCGCAGATGAAGATGTAGTGATCACCATTTCACATTTGGGATATATTAAAAGAACTCCCCTTTCTGACTACCGGCGTCAGGGAAGGGGAGGCACTGGTGCACGCGGCAGCGATATCAGGGATGAAGACTTCGTGGAATATCTCTATGTGGCCTCTAATCACAATTATCTGCTCTTTTTCACCCAAAACGGGAAGTGTTACTGGCTGAAAGTTTATGAAATACCTGAGGGGATAAAAACATCAAAGGGTAGAGCCATACAGAACCTGATCCAGATTGAACCGGGTGACAAGGTACGTGCCTTTATTAAGGTCAAAAACCTTTCTGAGAAGGAGTATGTGGAAAGCAATTTCATCATCCTGTGTACCCGAAAAGGAATTATTAAGAAAACCTCATTGGCAGCATACAGTCGGCCCAGGCAATCGGGCATAAACGCCATATCGATCCGGGAGGATGACCTGCTGCTGGAAGCCTCTCTGACGGATGGTCAGAATGAAATCGTAATGGCTCTGAGGTCAGGAAGGGCGATACGATTCAATGAACGTACCGTGCGGCCTATGGGGAGAAATGCAACGGGAGTAAGGGGAATTACGCTCGCAAGCCCCAAAGATGAGGTCATTGGAATGATTTGCCTCTCCAACGGTTACCAGGATGTCCTTGTTGTTTCGGAAAATGGTTTCGGTAAAAGGTCCAAGCTGGATGACTACCGCATTACCAATCGCGGTGGAAAGGGTGTGAAAACAATCCAGATCACTGCCCGGACAGGAGAGTTGATCGCAATTAAAGCTGTCAGCGACAAGGATGATCTGATCATTATCACCCGCCTGGGAATCCTGATCCGTCAACCGGTGGCACCGATCCGGGTTATGGGCCGTGCTACCCAAGGTGTCCGCCTGATCAACCTCCGTGAAGGTGACGCCATTGCATCGGTAACCAATGTTGAAATGGAAGAGGAAACCGGCGCGATGATGGAGGCTGGAACGCAACCGGATGACGAAAACTCAGCTAAAAGCTGACAGATGTGACCCAGATCATATTTTGCCGGTGCAATATTTCTCCAATACAGAATGATTATAAATTGGCAGGATATTTGAGCAATAACGCTGGTAATATCTATATTTGCAGCATAAAATCATGAAAGGAAATCATCCATGAAACGGATTCAGACAATGCTGATCATGATCCTGATCAGCCAGGCCATGATGGCACAAAACAACAATGTGGTAAGCGCATATAATTACCACCGCAACGGAAAGCTGGACAAGGCCAAGGAATACATCGACATGGCTGCCGTACATGAAAAAACCGCTACTGACCCTAAAATGTGGTTCTACAGGGGAAACATTTACATGGACATCTACAGAAGCAATGACGAAACCATTAAGGCACTGGATGACCAGGCGTTGGAAAAGGCATATGAATCCTATGCCAATTGCAGAAAATTTGACAGCAAAAACACATATACAACAGACGTGATTCCCAGATTGCTGCTTTGCGGAGAAGAGTATTTCAACAGGGGGGCGAATCATTTCAACAAAGGCCTGGAATATACCAACATGAATTCAGAGACCATGGCCAGAGATGAATTCGAAAAGGCAATGGAATGGTTTCAAAATACTTATCAGGTGTATGAATCAGTCGGAAATACAGATACTCTTTCAGTTTATTATCTGGCCTTGAGTGCTGAGCAAGCCGGAAAGTACAACATAGCTAAAGAAAACCTGGACAAACTCATCAACGAGTTCAAATATAAAAATGTTTCTGTATATCATGCATTGTACAACATTCAACTGAGCCAGGACAAGGATACGGTTGCTGCGCTGAATACGGCCATTGATGGCAGAAAACTGTTCCCAGATAACCTCAGCCTGATTATCGACGAGACCAACATTTACCTAACCACCGGTGATACGGACAAGGCTCTTGAAAACCTGAGGCTCGCCCAGGAAATGGATACCACAAATGCCACCATATATTTCGCCGTCGGATCCATTATTGACAAGGAACTTGTCGGAGATACCACAAAAAGTGAAGCAATACGTGAAGATGCATTTCAAAAGGCAACCGCAGCCTATGAAAAAGCAATTGCTGTCGATCCTGATTATTTCGACCCGATCTATAACCTGGGAGCCATTTATGTGAACAAGGCGTCAGCCATACTTGATATGGCCAACAGACTGCCACTGGATGCCGAAGAGGAGTACAACGCTGCCAAGGCAGAAGCGGATGAATTCCTTACACTTGCTTTGCCATACCTTGAAAGGGCACACGAGATAAATCAGGAGGATATGAGCACCATGGTGGCGCTGAAGGAAATCTATACCCGCCTGAATATGCTTGAAAAGCTCGGGGAGATCAATGCGAAGCTGAACAAATAAAATGGGAGGGGGGAGATACATGAAATCTCCTCTTTCTTGTGATTGTTATGCTTAACATAATATTAATTATAGGACATTAATTTTTCTGGTAATTATGGCTCTCAAAGTATTCATATCCCGGCATGAAGTATGAATTCTGAATGCCAGTTTTTTTTATTTTTTGTTTCATTGTATTCAATTCTTATTTATTATTGCCATCGATTAAACATGTGCTTCAGTCTCTCTATGGATAAGCTCAGAAAGGTCATCAACCTTGAAAACCTTCCGCCAGATGCGTGGGAAGCGATCCGGGAGCAGTATCCGGATGGATGGAAGGATTTCATCCGGAAAATTGTCAAACCCAACGGTGAATTTTTTCACGCGATCACCGTGGACACCCCTTCAGTGATTTACCTGGTCAAGGTACCCGTTAAGATCGACACCCGGGAAGATCTTGAAAAATTTTCTTCAGAGAAAGAATCTGAGGAGGAAAGCGTTGATGATCAACCCGAAGCAGATCATCAGGAACAGGGGGACGAAGAATAGCTTTCCCTTGTTTGGATGCTAAGGCAACCTGTTTTTTTCATTGTACCTCAGTGTTTATTTTTGTATTTTACTACCCCTGCACGTTTCATAGCAGAGATAATAAATGCCAAAGACTATGGCCGGAAAAAACAAAAAAAAGGAAGGAGAGAAACATACCCATCCTGTATTGATTTCAGAGATATTCCCGGATCATTTGGATATCCTGCCGCTTGCCAACCGTCCGCTTTTTCCGGGAATAGCAATTCCATTATCCTTCAGTGGTGCACCTTTTGTCGAGTTGATCAGACATTCCATTGACCATGGCAATGGCTTCCTTGGTGTTTCGCTGATCAGTGAAGCCAATGAGGAGGACTTCCTCATGTCTGAAGTGCATCCGGTCGGGACATTGATTAAAATCATCAAAGTCATACAGATAACTGAGGATTCGGTACATTTTTTTGCTCAGGCATTGCAACGGATCACTCTTGTCAGAAAGATGAAAGGACCCGGCCATCCGAGATGGGAAGTCAAATACCAGGAAGATTCCCGGGATAAACCTTCTGATGAGTTGAAGGCTTATGTGCTGGCCATCATGAGTTCAGTGAAGGAGCTGATCGGGATCAATCCGATGTTCCAGGAACAACTGAAGCTCTCACTCTCGAAGATGGGTTTTGAGCATCCGGGTCTTCTCATGGATGTGATCTCCTCCATGCTTTCCGCATCCCCCGACAGGTTGCAGGAGCTGCTGGGCACATTTGATCTCTATCGGAGGAGCGAACAGTTGCTTGTCCTTCTCAAGGAGGAAATCCAGTTGTCCCAGCTGCAGGAAAAAATTCAGAAACAGATCGATGAAAAGGTAAGCCAGCAGCAGAAGGAGTATTTTTTACGGGAGCAGCTTAAGTTGATCAAGAAAGAGCTGGGTATGGAGAAGGATGACAAGGCTGCAGAAATTGAGAAACTAGAGGAAAGGATCAGGAGCCTCAGGCTGACACCGGAGGCTGAGGGGGTCATCAGGGAAGAGATGGATAAACTCCGGTTGCTGGAACCGTCCTCATCCGAGTTCCAGGTTACCCGTACCTATTTGAGCGTTTTGACGGAGTTGCCCTGGGGTATTTATGACCATGGAATACTGGACATTGCGAAAGCACGGCAGATACTTGACCAGGACCATTACGGCCTGGATGATGTGAAACAAAGGATTCTCGAATTCATCAGTACCATCATCAAACGCCGGAAGGTGTCGGGTTCCATCATCTGCCTGGTCGGTCCTCCGGGCGTGGGCAAGACTTCCATCGGCAGGTCCATCGCGGGGGCACTTGGCCGGAAGTTTTATCGCTTTTCTCTGGGAGGCATGCGGGACGAGGCTGAAATCAAAGGGCACAGGCGTACCTATGTCGGCGCTATGCCCGGAAAGATCATCCAGAGCCTCAAAAGAACCGGAACAGCCAATCCCGTCATTATGCTTGACGAAATCGACAAGTTGGGTGCCAGTTATCAGGGTGATCCCGCATCGGCATTGCTGGAGGTGCTTGACCCGGAACAAAATACGGGTTTCCTGGACCATTATCTTGATGTGCGTTTTGATCTGTCGAACGTTCTCTTCATCACGACCGCCAACCAGTTGGACACCATACCACAGCCTCTGCTTGACCGTATGGAAGTGATCAAACTTTCCGGATACATCCTTGAGGAAAAGGTTCAGATCGCCAAAAAGTATCTGATCCCAAAACAACGGACTGAACATGGTTTGTTGGCGTCTGAGGTTCATATTACTGATCCTGCATTGCGAAGCATCGTTGATGGGTATGCCCGGGAAGCCGGTGTCAGGTCACTGGAAAACCAGATCAAAAAAATTATGCGTCATGTGACCATCCGGCAAGCTGAAGGGAAAACAGGCAAAACGAACGTCACCCTGCGCAATATCGAAGAATTCCTGGGCAAACCGATCTTTGTTACCGAAGAACTATACCAGAACCAAATACCCGGAGTGGTGCTTGGTCTGGCCTGGACTCCTTTGGGTGGAGCCACACTTTATATTGAGGCCTCGGCCATCAAAACCTCTTTAACGGGTCTCAAACAGACGGGCCAGCTTGGAAAGGTGATGCAGGAATCATCTGAAATCGCCTATTCCTATATCCGCTCCCTGATTTCACATGACCTCAAACTCCGGAACTTCTTCAATGATCATTTTATCCACATGCATGTACCTGCCGGAGCGACACCCAAAGACGGCCCCAGTGCAGGCATTACCATGGCTCTGGCCCTCTTTTCGCTGGCCACGAAGAAACCGGTTAGGAAAGGAATCGCGATGACAGGCGAGATCACCCTGACAGGAAAGGTGCTGCCCATCGGTGGGATTAGGGAAAAGACCATTGCAGCGCGCCGGGTGGGCATCATGGAGCTGATTCTTCCCGAAGATAACCGGAAGGACTTCGACAGTCTTCCTGCTCATATAACCAAAGGTATCACAGCACATTTCGTTTCCTTTTTCGGGGATGTGATCCGGATCGTCTTTCCAGAAATCAAATTAGGCCAAGATTAATTGTCTGGGATGCAGGAATATGAAATTCCCCGCTTCAAGTTTTTTATAGGTGATGGGTGTGTAATTGGAAGGATCATTCAATCCACCGGCGGACAATCCTCGCAATCCAGGCTTCTGCTGTACATACTCATTGCCCTGAGGCTCATCCCCATGCTTGAGAACCCTCCATCATGGAAAATATTCTGCATGGTGATCTTACGGGAGATATCTGAGAAAAGTACGATGCAGAATCCAGCGCATTCATCGGCATCGGCATTTCCCAGCGGGGACATTCGCTCTGTAAAGTCCATCAGGTCCTGCATGCCTTTGACGCCGCTTCCGGCAGTTGTAAGTGTCGGTGATTGAGAAATGGTATTGATCCTGACCTTTTTCTCACGTCCATATATATAGCCAAAACTTCGGGTGATGGATTCCAGAAGGGCTTTGGCATCGGCCATATCGTTATAGCCGTAAAGAGTCCTTTGGGCGGCAATATAGGACAACGAGACGACCGAGCCACCCTCATGGATCGCATCGAGCTTGAAGGCGGTCTGCAAAATCTTGTGAAGTGAAATTGCAGATATATCAAGAGTTTTCGCGAAGAAATCATAATCCACATCACTGTATGCCCTCTTTTTTCTGACATTCATTGACATACCGATGGAATGGAGAATAAAATCCACTTTCCCTCCCATTCGCTTCATGGCTTCCCGGAACAAATACTCCAGGTCTTTCACCTGTGTACCGTCGGCAGGAATGATATCCGCATTACCGCATTTCATTGCGAGTTGATGGATATCTCCCATTCTGATGGCGGCAGGTGTATTGGTCAATACAAAACGTGCACCCTCCTGATGCGCCATTTCAGCGACTTTCCAGGCAATGGATCTGTTATCAAGAGCTCCGAAAATAATGCCCTTTTTTCCGTTAAGCAGGTCATGTGCCATGATCAGTTTTTTGAACAGACTAATTCATTTATCATGCGTGTGGTTCCCCAGCAAGTCGCGGGCTGCCACAAGTGTGGCCGTTGTCAGCTCCTTGCCTGAGAGCATCCTGGCAATTTCCGCTGTTCTCTCTTCCCCGGTGAGTTTTCTGATGCCCGACCTGGCTTCGGAGTCAGAAGTTTCCTTGAACACCTGAAAATGATGATCTCCCTGAACAGCCAACTGAGGTAAATGGGTAATGACAATGACCTGCATGTTTTTTGCGGTAGATTTGAGAATTCTGCCCATACGGTCAGCGATCATTCCTGATACACCGGAATCGATCTCGTCCAGTATCAGAGTGGGCAACATGTTTTGCAGGGAAACCATGGATTTGATGCCAAGCATGACCCTTGAAAGCTCTCCTCCCGATGCGATTCGCCTGATATTCATGAGCCCGGTGCCCGGATTGGCTGAGAAGAGAAACCTGAGGCTGTCCACACCGTCAGGGCCAGGTTCTTCGGAAGCCGTGAAGTCAATGGCAAAACGTGCATGGGGCATACCCAATTCCTTCAAAAGATAAACGATCTTCTCCTCGAATGCTTCTTTGATATCAAGTCTTTTGTTGTGCATCCAACGACTCATTTCTTCAACCGATTTCTTTTTCTTTCCCAATTCCTGCTTCACCTGGGCAATCATCTCCTCCAGTCCGGTGATCTGCTCCAGCCGCTCCTTCAGGCTGTCAAGCAGTCTCAGCAGCTCTTCCTCACCCTGTACCCTATGTTTTTGCTCAAGCCTGTAGATTATATCCAGCCTTTCACTGACAAGCCTCATCCTTTCAGGATCATGTTGAATTCCTTCCCCTGCCCTGCTGATATCGCCGACAATATCCTTAAGGTCAACGAAATTGCCGGCAAGCCTCTCTTCAAGCTGCCTGACGGCCGGATCAAAAGCTGATATCTGTGAAAGCCGCCGGATGGCTTCCACCAGTCCTTCTGTGACAGCATGCTCCGAATCGGAAAGTATCTGCAGAACCGCGAAAAGCTGTGATTTGATCTCACCGGCATGCGACAGTATAGAAAGCTCCTTCTCCAGTTCCATTTTCTCTCCCGGTTGAAGCCTGGTGGTTTCCAACTCATTGAGAAGAAATCTGAAGTAATCTTCATCTGAACGGGATTGGCGGTCAAGCTCCAGAAGTTCTTTCATCTTCTGGAACAGCGAAACATAGTGTCTGTATTCCTTGCGGTATTTACCGATCTCTTCTGACAATCCAGCGAAACTGTCCAGCACGGCAAGCTGAAAATCCTGATGAAGCAAGGCCTGTGTCTTATGCTGCGAGTGAACATCGATTAGTCTCTCTCCCAGATACTGAAGGATATGAAGACTGGCGGGTGTATCGTTGATAAAGGCCCTGGATTTCCCTCCTGGTGCAAGTTCCCGGCGCAGGTATATATGGTCCGGGTCCCAGTCCAGCTCATGATCACTGAAGAATTCTTCCAGATAATTGCCGGGTGTCAGGAACCTCGCTTCTACGATGCTTTTCCTGCCCGGATCTCCGATATGGCTGTAATCTGAACGGGCACCAAGTACCAGTGAAAGGGCATCCAGAAGGACCGATTTCCCCGAGCCCGTCTCGCCAGTAATGACGGTAAGGCCTTCCGAGAATTCAATCTCAAGCTCTTCGATAAGGGCATAATTCCTGATGTTCAGATCCTTCAGCATAATTGGCTACCCTCGCTCCAATACAGTACCGATCAGTTTCGGCCGGTGATTGCGGAATATCTGGATGAATTTGCAGGATCAATTTCCTTCAGGATGTTGGTTGCATTGGTCTTTTCACCAGGTGTTCCCTGCCTGAAAATATTGATCAGCTCATCTCTTTTGGCATCCAAAAAAAGCTGAAATATAAAAAGGCCTGGTCTCTGGTCATAGGCATTCTTCAGGAGTTTCAGGTTCTCATTGATATGGGCTCTGCCTGCATCCACTTTTTCCGACATCATATCCAATCCTTTCCTGTGATACTCATAGCTGAACTTCCTGAGGTCACTGTATGAATTGTTCAGGTGGTTTTCGACCAGCCAATACCTGTTACGCTGACTTTCATATGATTTCCATCCGCTTTCAGAAGCACTTTGGGCTGCATTGACGATCATCTCTGCTTTTTCAAAGAAGGGTGATCCGGCAAAAGGCGCGAACGAATCGAAATCAAGAGCCAGGATGATGTACAGGTAATATGCCACTACGGATGTCAGATTGGATGTATGTGTGTTTTCGATGAATTCGAGTGGCTGGTGTTCCACATACTCAAAATCAAAATCCTTATCCTGGTAATTGAACAGTGTGGATGTATAGGATGTGTTAAAGACAGGACGTGATGCCACGATATTGATTGTAGCCCTGAAAACGTCGGTGGATATCCTCTCAGTGATATTGATGATAATCGAGCACTGTATCCGTTCCTCCACCCTGAAGGAGTAGTCTGTCCACCTTCGGTCATTGATGAATCTCAGGAGTTCATCCTGCAGGGTATAAAAGACATTCTTGTCTGTTCCCTGCACCTGTAAGGAACTTACCGTGACATTGCAATTGAATTCCTGTGCCCGGATGGTGGTCAAGCCCGTAAGAAACAGGAACAGGATCAGGCGGATCGGTAAAAACCGGTTTTTATTCTTCAAGGTTGCGGGTATGAATCCAATTACCGATAAAATTAACGATATCCTCCGATATCTGTTTTTTTGTTTTCAGAGGAATTTCAATTTCGTCACCCTTTCTGCTGATCAGGGTGACCCTGTTGGTATCATGACCGAAACCGGCACCCTGATCGCGCAGTGAATTCAGAACGATCATATCCAGTTTCTTCGCCTTCAGCTTTTTTCTGGCATTAAGAAGTTCATTAGTAGTTTCAAGCGCAAATCCTACGAGAACCTGGCCTCTTTTCGCCGTTTCACCCATCCATGAGAGGATATCGTCGTTTTTAACGAGCCGGATTTCCAGAATTTTTTCAGTTTTTTTTATTTTTTCCGGTGAAAAGGACTCCGGTCTGTAGTCAGATACGGCAGCAGCCATGACAATAACATCCGCTCCGGCAAAATGGTCTGAACAGGCGTTTTTCATTTCTGCAGCTGAATTTACGCGGATCAGCCTGATGTTCGGGTGTGATATTTCCAGTGAAACCGGGCCGCTGACCAGTATGACATCCGCTCCCCGGTCTGCAAAGGATTCAGCCAGGGCATACCCCATTTTACCGGTGGAATGATTGGTGATGTACCTGACCGGGTCAATCGGTTCATGCGTGGGTCCGGCCGATATCAGGACTTTTGTTTTCCGGAATGAGTTTTTTTTTTCGAAATGATCATTCAGTATCCGGACAATTTCTTCGGGTTCCCGCATTCTCCCCGCTCCGTGCAGACCGCTTGCCAGTTCACCTTCCACGGGATCAATGATCCGGGCTCCATACTGACGCAAAGTAGTCAGGTTGGATTGAGTGGAAGGGTGCAAATACATATCTGCATCCATGGCAGGAACTAGAAAAACAGGGCACCTTGCCGCCAGGTAAACGGCAAGCATAAGATTGTCTGCAAGACCAGCCGCTATTTTCCCGATGGTATTTGCTGAAGCGGGAGCGATCATCATGACATCTGCCCATGCCGCCAGTTCAATATGACTGTTCCAGAGACCGTCATCCGTTTTGAAGAAACCGATCAGAACCGGCTTCCCGGATAACGTGGATAATGTCAGCGGAGTTACGAAATCCAGTGCAGCAGGTGTCATAATAACCTGTACCTCCGCTTCCTGCTTTCTCAACAGACGGATCAGGTGGGGAATTTTGAATGCGGCAATACTGCCTGTAATTCCGATGATAATTTTCTTCCCTTGCAACATCAGGATTCAACGGCAGTTTCCTGCTCCTTGACAGCAGTTTTAATTGGGTTACGGTGGTATACCCTGCCCCGGAGGAATTCATGAACGGCGAGCAGCGTCGGCTTAGGCAAGCGTTCGTAAAATTTGGCTATTTCGATCTGTTCCCTGTTCTCGAACACTTCCTCCAGATTATCCTGGGTCGTGGCAAATTCCTGGATCTTCTGGCTCAACTCCTCCTTGATTTCGTGCGATATCTGATTCGCTCTCTTGGCCAGAACAACCAAAGTTTCATAGATATTGCCTGTAGGCATATCGAAATCCCTGATGCGGCGGGTTACCGCCTCCGTGTCTGTTTTGATCTTCTTGAAATCCATATTTTGCGATTAATTGTCTGCTAAAAATCTTTGCGATTCATCTGCCATACTCTTTATCTCCCTGATATAACGGCTGTCCGGATACAATTCCATGAAATCCTGACTGGCCCTCAGGGCTTGCTGATAGCGCTCCTTTTTCTTGATCCAGACGCTGTTTTCGGCATACTCAAAATAAGCCTTGCCAATGCTGTAGAGTGCCTGTTCTTTGTATTGCGTGTCCGGAAAATTCTTCAGAAGGTTCCGGAAGGATGTTACAGCGGCTTCATGTTTTTCCATTTTCAGGTACAACCGGGAAATCTCGTAGTCCTTTCGCTCCAGTTTTGCCCTGAGTTCATCAATAAGCCTGTTGCATTCTGCCGCCCGATCGCTGGCCGGGAATACATTCAGGAAAAGCTGCAATTCGTTGATAGCTTCCCGGGTCGTGGTCTGGTCCAGGCTGTAATTGGGCGATTCAAGAAATTTGCAGTAAGCACTCATGAAATAACACTCCTCCACCTGGCTGCTTCGTGGGAAGGTTTTATAGAATTTCTGAAAATAATAGCTTGCAAGTACATAATCCCTCTGGTGAAAATATGCATAGGCGTAATTATAATATATGATCTCCGCCTTTTCGGTACCGCGGTAAACAGGGATCAGTTGTTCATAAAGATTCATGGCCCTGTAATAATCCTCCTGCTCGAAATACTGGTTGGCTTTTTCATACTTCAGATCACTGTCTGGGCTTTTCAGCAGCTTCTGATACTTGCTGCAGGAGGCTAAGGTGACTGAAAATATGATTATTATCGAACAGATGAACGGCCGGCCAAACATGGGTGCAAAATTACACATTTAATCGTTACAAAAAACGGAATATGCGCGTGATTATTTTAATACATGTATCCTCCGCTCAGCCTTTCTTCTGTTGCAATTGGGATATCTGTTGAAGATATTGTTTCCCCAAACGATGATCCGGTTCGATCTGGAGGAGACGCAACCAGCACAATCTGGATTTTTTCAGTTCCCCCTGCCTGAAGTACATCATGCCCAGATTCTGAAGGACATTGTAATACCTTAATCCGTCCCTGTTCATGAACTCCAGGTATAAGGGCTCTGCGTCAGTATACCTGGCAGTGAGATCCGCAAACATCGCAGGTTTCAGGTACCGGGGATACAGGTATGAAGATTTGCGGTACATGCCTTTCATCCATTGATTCATCCATGGAACACGATCCATTGCAAGAATGCTTTTCACTGCTTCATCGGTATAATCCGAAGTATCTATCCCCACACTTCTGATAAAGTCTGCGATTTGATAATCCGGCAAATCATCACGGTAACCCTTTCTGAGGTATATCGCTGTCTTTTCATCCAGGTACACGAGCCTCCATTCCCGCATCAGGTTTATCTGCATGATCCAACTGATATTGGATTCATAATCAAACAGTAATATCTGGGGTTGATATTGTCGGAGTATTGCCTGCAAGCCTCCCTCCTGCTGACTTGTAAGGTATTCGGTGTAAAAATCCTCCTGAACCACCTCCAGCCGTCCGTCAATAAAGGTTTTTTGAGGGATGCTCCAGGCAAGCCACCCTCCGATATTGAGGTCGTTTATGATCTTACCGTCCAGGTGATGTCTGAGCATGAACATCGAGGCTTTGACAGGCTGTTCCAGTGAATCCAGACCGGTACCCGTTTTAAAGTCCTGCCTTTTCTCCGTGTAAAAAGCATTGGTCAGTAGCCTGACCATCACGACGATCATAATGACAGCAGTGATACCTCCCACAAATTCTTTCAGGCGCATGCCCCTGATTTTCTTCAAAGGATGCCGGTGCCCGGGGATCAGGTCTGATCCGGCGGATGCAATGAAAAGGATGGAGACTATTACAAAAAGCGGAATGTTGCGGATGGCCGTAAAAGCAAGATAAATAAAGACGGACAGGATCAGGAATTCATGAATTCGTCTTTTTCTGAAGGTTGCAATGAATAAACCCACAGCAATGGCTGCCAGCAGATAAAACAGAATAAAATCAGACGTGAAGTGCTCTTGGGTTTCCAGAACGGATTTGAACTCAATGATATTATTGAAAACATTGTTGCTGTCAAATCGGGTAAAGAGATAGAAAGGGAAATAGACTCCCCGGTGGAAATAAGGATTCAGAAATGACACAAGAATCACAAGGAACCCATACAGGAGCAATTTCCGGTCGGCTTTTCCCGACCTGACCCAATCACCCAGGAAATAAGCGCCGGTTACAAACCATCCAAGGATAAACAACCCCTGGCTGTTCACCCAAAGAATCATAATGAGGGGAAGGAGAAATAACGGGCCCTTGTGTTGCCGGTAATATGGATCGAGTATCAGGAGAAAACAGGTCAGGAAGATGTAGGTGAAAAGTTCAGGCCGCATCAGCAGCCTGCTTTGGATACATATAATCCCGGCGAGGAGCAGGGTTACCATGAGCAGCATGGAAGCCCTCAATTGTTTGCCTCTGATCCAAAGCAGTAAAAACAATAAGAGAACGAGAACTGACTTGTATATGGTGATTCCAGAATAACCTCCCGCAAGATATATAAGGTAGAGGATAATCTGGAACATCCAGTGAAGATCGATATAATCATTCTGGGTGACTGTATAGGTATAGGTGTCCTTGTCCGGGAAATGCCCTTCCTGTATGATGAACTGCCCTCCTCTCAGATGAAATCCCAGGTCGGCATCCGACAATTTTCTCAGCCCGAAAAGGAAAACCACAATCAACAGGAATAGCTGCAATACTGTCCACATCCATGAGTGTATGGCTTTGGGAGCTGATATCTCAGCAGGATGATACCGGTGCGACGGTTTGTTCCTGGAACTTTCCGGCATGACTGTCGGATTGTGGATAATTGCTAATTTTGTTTGCGGCAAATCCCTTTGTGGGATTGGCGAGGAAAATCCGGTTTGTCGATCAGCAGTTCCTTCTGCCAAAATAAATCATTTTTTCTCAGAAGGGAGAATCAGGCACAATATCGTTTTTTCAAGAGCATCTTGGCGGAAAGAAGGAAACATAAGATCCTCAATGACCCCGTTTATGGCTTCATCAATCTGCCGGAAGGCCTGATCGTAAATTTAATTGACCACCCCTATTTTCAGAGACTGAGGCGTATCAAGCAACTGGGGCTTACGCACCTGGTGTATCCCGGTGCATTGCATACACGGTTTCATCATTCTATTGGCGCCATGCACCTCATGACCCAAGCCATCGGTACCCTCAGATACAGGGGGCATGAGATCACACCGGATGAGGAGACGGCTGCGCAGGTTGCCATATTGCTTCATGATGTGGGACATGGGCCGTTTTCTCATGCTTTGGAGCATTCATTGGTTAAAGGGACTTCTCATGAACAACTCTCCCTGCTATTCATGAAGCGTCTGGATCAGCAAATGGGTGGCGCATTGGAAACAGGTATCCGGATATTCACCGGCACTTACCCCAAGAGGTTCCTGTCCCAGCTGGTTTCCAGCCAGCTGGATATGGACCGGCTGGATTATCTTACCCGTGACAGTTTTTTTACCGGGGTTTCAGAAGGAATCATCGGAACAGAAAGAATCATCAAGATGCTGGATGTTTTCGGTGATGACATTGTGGCTGAAGCGAAAGGTATCTATTCCATTGAAAAATTCCTCATCGCCCGGAGGCTGATGTATTGGCAGGTATATCTTCACAAAACGGTTGTGGCAGCCGAGCAGATACTGATAAGGATTCTCAGGCGTGCAGCATATCTGCGCCGTATTGGAGATCCGCTTTTTGCCACACCTTACCTTGACCGTTTTTTAGCGGACAATTGCTCGCTGGATGATTTCTCAACCCATCCCGATCTTCTGGATGCATTTGGAGTTATAGATGATTTTGACATTCTCACCGGGATCAAGGTCTGGACCCTGCATCCTGACAGGATTCTTTCAACATTGAGCAGATTGCTTGTGGAAAGAAGGCTGTTCCGGTGTTTGATGCAAAAGGATCCTTTTGATTATTTCTTTGTTGAGCGGATCAGGAAGGAGGTTTCAGCACAATTCCGGCTGGCTGAAGATGAGATCGACTATTTCATCCATGCTGGACAGACTTCCAATGAAGCCTATGATATGGAAACGGATCAGATCAAAATCCTGCATAAAGACGGACGGATCGAACGCATATCGGAAGCATCCGGACAGCTGGACATTTCAATGCTCTCCAAACCAGTCATTAAACACTTCCTGTGTTTTCCGAAAAACATTGCACCCTGAGCGGGATACGATCATGTTAAAATTCTGGTTTTTATCTATTTTCGCATCTGCAAAACCACATCAAGCAGGCAATAAGAAATGAATTTTACAGCACAAGAAATCGCAAATATTACCCATGGAGAGGTAGATGGTGACCCGAACGTTTCGGTGGATAATCTGTCCAGAATTGAGGAGGGTATACCCGGGACACTTTCTTTCCTGGCCAATCCGAAGTACACCCAATATATTTATACAACAAAAGCTTCTATTGTCCTGGTTAACAAAGACTTCAGGCCTGACCATGAAATCAGGGCAACATTGGTCCGGGTGGAGGATGCGTATGTGGCCTTTGCCACCCTGCTGGAGTATTATAACAAAATCAGCAAGGCCCGGAGCGGAATATCTTCACTTGCCTTTATCTCTGAGACTGCCATCATTGGAAAGAATGTATATATCGGGGAATGGGCTTACATCGGAAAGGATGTAAGAATCGGTGACAACACACTTGTTTACCCTCAGGTGTATATCGGAGACCACACGGTCGTCGGCGGTGATACCATTCTATATCCGGGAGTCAGGATTTATTCTGAAAACCGGATCGGAAACCGGTGTACCCTTCACTCAGGTGCTGTGATCGGCAGTGACGGTTTTGGATTTGCGCCTCAATCAGACCAGCATTATGTCAAGGTGGCTCAGATCGGCAATGTGATCATCGAGGACGATGTGGAGATCGGAGCCAATACGACGATTGACCGTGCCACATTGGGTTCCACCATCATACGGCGGGGCGCAAAACTGGACAACCTTATTCAGGTGGCCCATAATGTTGAAATCGGCGAGAACACTGTTATCGCAGCACAAACCGGCATTTCCGGTTCATCAAAACTTGGCCGGAATTGTATGATCGGAGGCCAGGTCGGCATCATCGGACACCTGAGCATTGCAGATGATGTCAAGATTGCTGCGCAATCGGGTATCGGTGGAACGATCCGCACAAAAGCCTCTGTGGTTCAGGGATCACCCGCTTTTGACGTGGCACGGTACCGGAGATCCTACATCCATTTCAAAAATCTGCCTGACTTGTTCCGCCGCCTGGAACAGCTGGAAAACAAGCTGCAGGAGCTTGAAAGAAGAAGTTGATACCTCTTGGCTTCAGTGATATTTTCATTGGGTCATTAAAACCAAATATCTGTATCTTAGTGCCCTGTTTATGAGTGAAAGGCAACGAACCATCCAGTCGCCGGTATCTGTCTCCGGGAAAGGCTTGCATTCAGGGCTGACTGTCAATATGACATTCTGGCCTGCCGATACGAACCATGGAATCCGCTTCAGACGTGCCGACCTTGACAACCAACCGGTAATCCGGGCTGACTGTAATCTGGTTTCAGATACCAACAGGGGAACCAGTCTTTTGGAAAATGGAGCATCGGTAAGCACAATCGAGCATGTGATGGCAGCGTTGAGAGGGCTTGAAATCGACAATGTGCTTATCGATGTTGACAATCAGGAAATACCCATTCTGGACGGAAGTTCGCGTTTTTTTACCGAAGCTCTGTTAAAGGCAGGGTTCCGTGAGCAAAATGCGGAACGGATCAGCATTGCAATTGACCGTGTCATCATTTACCAGGACAGTTCCCGCAAGACTGAGTTTATCGCTATTCCGGCGGATGAATTCAGGGTGACGGTGATGATCGACTATGAAACGGAAGTGCTGGGCACTCAAAATGCCGCCCTGGAGCACATCTCCGATTTCAAGAATGAGATTGCCAACTGCCGGACTTTCGTTTTTCTTCATGAACTGGAATACCTGCTGCAAAACGACCTGATCAAGGGCGGTGACCTCAGTAATGCCATTGTCTTTGTCAACCGGCTAATCAGCCAGGAAGAACTTGACCGCCTGGCCCGTCTTTTCAAAAAGCCTTCAGTCAAGGTTTTGAACAAAGGCATTCTGAATAACCTGGAGCTTTATTTTGAGAATGAGCCCGCCCGGCACAAGCTTCTTGATGTTGTCGGGGATCTTTCCCTTGTGGGAACCCCATTCAAGGCCCACATCATTGCCAGAAGACCAGGGCACGGAGCCAATGTTCACTTTGCGAAAATTCTCAAACAATATATTGTGGAAAAGAAGATGCGACGGTTTGTTCCTCCCTTTGACCTGAACAAGTCCCCCTTGTACGATATCAACGTGATCAAGCAACTTCTCCCGCACCGGCCACCCTTTCTCCTGGTGGATAAGATAATAGACAAGGATGAGACACATGTGATCGGCGTCAAAAATGTGACCATGAACGAAAGTTACTTCATGGGCCATTTCCCCGATGAGCCGGTCATGCCCGGAGTATTGCAGATTGAAGCCATGGCTCAGACCGGAGGTTTGTTTATGCTCGGTTCTGTCAAGGATCCCGGAAATTACGCCACCTATTTCCTGAAAATTGACAATGTCAGGTTTCGGAGTAAAGTGGTGCCCGGAGACACCCTGGTTTTTTCGCTTGAGCTGGTTTCACCGATCAGGCGGGGATTGTGCCATATGAAGGGTGTGGCCTACGTTGCTGATAAGCCCGTGATGGAAGCGGAGATGCTGGCACAGATATCCAGAAAAAAGACAAAGCAATCCTCCAAACAGAAAGAATGAATCAACCGTTAGCATATGTGCACCCTCAGGCCAAGGTGGCAAAAAATGCTGTAATTGAGCCTTTCGTAAACATTGAAGGCAACGTTGAGATCGGAGAAGGAACATGGATTGGCTCCAATGTGACCATCATGGAAGGTGTCCGTATCGGCAGGAACTGCAAGATATTTCCGGGAGCTGTCATTGGTGCCATACCTCAGGACATGAAGTATTCCGGTGAGAATACACTGGTAAAAATCGGTGACAATACGACCATCCGCGAATTTGTGACCATTAACAGGGGTACGAAGGCAAGCTGGGAAACGGTCATTGGTGATTATTGCCTGATGATGGCCTATGTGCATGTAGCCCATGACTGTATCGTGGGCAATAATTGCATCCTGGCCAATGCAGTCAATCTGGCCGGACATATTGAAATCGATGATTGGGCCATCGTGGGAGGCCTGACCGCCGTTCATCAGTTCGTGAAGATCGGTGCACACGTAATCATTGGTGGCGGTTCCTTGGTCAGAAAGGATGTCCCACCATATACCAAGGCTGCCCGCGAACCGCTTTCATATTCGGGCGTGAATTCCATCGGGTTGAGAAGGCGTGGTTTTTCCAATGATAAAATCAATGAAATACAGGATATTTACAGAATTTTGTACCTGAAGGGGTACAACGTGACTCAGGCGGTACGGTACATTGAGACCAACATGCCTTCCAGCCCCGAAAGAGACGAAATCCTGTCATTTATCTCAAGGTCTACGCGTGGTATCATGAAGGGGTACTCCCGCCTTCCCGTCAATAGCTGATTTTCTCTTCATTATTATTGTCATTAACACAACTTATCACGATAGAATGGTTTAAAACTGGAGGTACAATATATTATGGCAACAACTGCAGATTTCAGAAACGGATTGTGTATCTACTTTAATGATGATCTTTACTCCATCATTGAGTTTCAGCATGTAAAGCCAGGCAAGGGCGGCGCATTTGTGAGAACCAAGCTCAAAAACCTGAAAACGGGCAGGGTCATCAGTCATACCTTTAATGCAGGAGTGAAGATTGATGTGGCCCGCGTGGAGCGAAGACCCTATCAGTTCCTGTTCAAGGACGAAACCGGATATCATTTCATGCATACCGGTAACTTTGAGCAGGTCTACATCCCCGAAGAACTGATCGAGGCATCTCAATTCCTGAAAGAATCACAGGAGGTCGAAATCGTATTTCACGCGGATACCGAAACGCCCCTGAGTTGTGAATTACCGGCATATGTGATACTGCAAATCACTTACACGGAGCCCGGAGAAAGAGGGAATACGGCTACCAATGCCATGAAGGATGCCAGGCTTGAGACTGGAGCAACGATCAAGGTTCCACTCTTCATTAATACCGGTGAAAAAATCCGTGTGGATACACGATCAGGTTCCTATTCCGAACGTGTCAAGGAATAAGAATCCGGCTATTCCCGCTGTCAAACTGATACATTATCCTGCCTTATGAAGATCGATCCACCCGTCAGTGTGAAGGAACTGGCAGAAAAACTAGGCATTTCATTTACCGGTAACCCGGAACATCCCGTGTCCGGATTGAATGAAATCCACATGGTGGAACCGGGAGATATTACGTTTGTGGATCATCCCAAATATTATAACAGGGCCCTCTTTTCTAAAGCCACCACCATAATCATCAACAAGGAAGTGGATTGCCCTGAGGGAAAAGCCTTGCTTCTGTCCGAGGATCCATTCCGGGATTTCATGAAGATGATCTCTCTTCTCCGCCCCTTTGTACCTGCTTCCCGGCTGATCAATGAAACGTCGCAGATAGGAGAACATTCGGTGATCCAGCCAGGGGCTTTTATCGGCAATAATGTGGTCATCGGAAAGCATTGCATTATTCACCCCGGTGCGGTAATCTACGATCATTGTATGATCGGTGATCATGTCATTATTCATTCAAATAGTGTTATTGGTGCGGATGCATTCTATTTTCAAAGACGCTCCGATCATGTTGTGAAATTTCTGTCCTGCGGGCGAACGATCATCAATGACCATGTTGAGATCGGTGCCTGTTCCACTGTGGACAGGGGCGTCACAGGAGATACCATCATTGGGGAATATACCAAATTTGACAATCACGTTCATATCGGCCATGATACGGTTATCGGGAAAAGATGTTTTTTTGCGGCTTCGGTTATTGTTGGTGGAGTGACCCGCATTGGCAATGATGTCACAGTCTGGGGACAGGTGGCCATCAATAAGGGACTGATTATTGGTGATGGGGTTGTCTTGCTGGGTACTTCGGCCGTCGACAAGGATCTGGAAGGCCATAAGACCTATTTCGGAGCTCCGGCAGAGGAAGCCAAAAAAAAATGGAAGGAGATGGCCGCTATCCGCTCAATGGCAGAAGATTACATGAGGATACAAAAAAAGACAAACATATCTGATCTTACAGGAGATGCCTGAACGGTAACAGCATCCTCTCAAATATCTTCTGGATCGCCGGTCTTCTTTTCCATTTTTCGTAATTGAAATTCTCGCAGTTTTTTATGGTTTCCCGGATGTGCCCGTCGATCTGTTTCACTGCCATCGGATCTCTTCCCACAATGGCGATTTCATGCATGTACCTGAAGCTCCGGTAATCAAAGTTGGGAGAACCAACGGAGAATACTTCCCGGTCGATGAGCAGAAGCTTGGCGTGCAGGTTATGGGGCAGGTAAAACAACAACCTGATCCCCTGTTTATGTAACATCCCGAGATACCGGTTCCGAAGAATGTCCACCAGGCCCACATCTGAGTGCTTTGGCATGATGACCGTCACCGCAACATCCCTTTTTGCAGCATCGGTCAAAGCTTTCCTGACGAGGTATCCCGGAAGAAAATAGGGTGTTTCGATGATGACCTCCCTGCCGGCAGTCCGGATCAACTCAATATATCTTCTCCTGATCCTCTGCCTTGTCAGGGAAGGCACATCCTGAAGAATCTCGCAGTCGCCGTGCCTGATCTTCCTGATCGGAGTCATCTTCTCGAAGACATACTTGTTAAAAGAGTTGAAGTCATTAATAAAGATTCGTTTCAACAACTGTGTCAGATCCGAGCGGACCCTGAGAAATGATTCGCGCCAGTTGAGAGAGTAGTCTGTAATATTTCCGGAACCGATATAAGAGATCCTGTCGTCAATCAAAAGCAATTTCCGGTGATTGCGGCGGTGATTCTTTGTGAAAAAATCCCAGAATAATTTGATTTTTTTAAAAAACCTTACCTCTCCCCCATGCCTGATCAATTCATGAAAGAAGGAGGAAGGTAAGGATGTCCCCCATGAATCCAACAATAGTTTGATCTCAACACCTTCCTTGGCTTTACGGGTGATCAGATCCCTGAATTTGATCCCGATGGAGTCGTTGTTAAAACGGTATGTCTGAAGGTAAATATAGTCTCTGGCATGCTCAATGTCATCCAACATCGCATGGTAATACCTTATGGGATCGTCAAAAAGCCGGTACTCTTTATCGCTGGAGTTTGTCATCCTCGTCTTCCGTATTCTGTCGGCTCTTTATATGCGAAAATAACAAAAAGGCTTAAACCACGGGGTGGGAAACCTGCCGGAAGCAAATTCCTGAATAGGGACAATACCGGCATGCATCCGCATCCCCGGTTTGAATAAATGGCCGCGAATCATCAATCAGTTCATCAACGATGTTTCCCAGCAATTCCCTGAATTTATCCGTTGACTCACTGATTGTGCCTTCAGGCACCTGTAGTGCCAGTATTCCCGATTCAGGCTGACGCATGGATATGATGCCCGCTCTGATTTGGGAAGGTTCTCCTTCTGTATTTCGCTCCAAGAGCCAGCTGTATAAAAGAAGCTGGAAGACCTTGCTTTTGTTTTCCTCCCTGATTTCTCCCCATGATTTCAGGACAAGGTCTCTTTTCTGGACATTACCGGTCTTGTAATCAATGATTCTATATTCATCCCTTCTTCTGTCCACCCGGTCCAGTATGCCTGTGAAATTGGCCTGCAGGGATTTTCCCTTGAAGATGTTTGTTTCAGTGAAGGAAATGAGTTTTTTCTCAAGGTAAAATACTTCCCAGGGATCCGTGTCCTGAGTATGGCGGAATGCTTCCAGGTATCTGATGATCATTGATTCAGTGACACGCATCATCAGCTTATTCCTTCCGGATGACATATCGCCCCCCGGATAAACGATTTTGAATGAATTTTTCAGGAGTTCGGGGATTTTCTCTGCCATGTTGCGGTATGCATCTTGTGGTATGGCTTTACCAATCCAGGGATTGTAAAGATGTTTCAGCACATCATGGATTACTGTGCCAAGTACATGGTCTTCAACTGACTCAGCCACGTCCTGAGGTTCCATGATACGGGCAACATACCTGAAATAGAACCTGAGACTGCACTGTAAATATGTGGTCATTGCTGTGGAGGACAATCCTGATTGCAACAGGTTCAGCAGTTGGTTCATTATGTCAGGCACCTTATTGATCGTGACGGTCTGATGCCTGTCCGGTTGTGGCTCGAAGGACACGATCTCTTCAGTTATCTGCACACCGGGGGCCTTGTGAGGCATTTCATGGAGCAACTGGGTGATAAAACGGCTCATCTCCCCGCCTCCAAGCCCGCCGGGTTCGGTATTGTAAAGCAGCCAGATGTTTTCTGCTCTTTGCATCAAACGGTAAAAGTGATATGCATAGATTGCATGATGTTCTGAAGGAAGGGAAAGGCCAAACTCCCTGCGGATATCAACCGGTATGAAGGTGGGAGGAATGCCGTGTGCCGGCAGGAAATCTTCATTGACAGATAACATGATGATGTTCCTGAAATCGATTGATCTGGTCTCCAGCATTCCCATTACCTGAAGACCCTTGAGAGGTTCGCCGTGCAAGGGTATCCTGAATTGCCTTGAAATGAGCCGGATAACGGCTCTCATATCCTCCAAGGTGGTGATGCAGGAATAGGTTTCTGCAAGGTTCCTGATCCTGATCATCATCCGTTGAGTGAAATCACACTGTTCAAACTCCTGAATCCGGCTGTTATCTTTAGCGTTTATTTCACCGTATTTCCCTTTGATGACTTCCAGCCACCGGCACATTACCTGTAGCGCTTTCAAGGGCATGATGTTCCAGTCACAGAAAAGTTCTTCCGCATCAAGCCCGGCGGAATGCAGAGGCAAACCGCACAATTGGATCAACTCCTGCCCGGGGAAATAGGCCTTCCCTGTTTTTCTAAGAATCGCCGGAAGTGCTTTCAAGCCATTCCCGTTGTTTTCCGAAAAAATTAAAAGGCTGGAATGTGAAAACAAACGGATCAGGTCCTTGAAATAAAAGCAATTTAGTCTATTGTTTACATATGTTTCCGGCTTTCCGGGATGGTCATGAAGATCAAGCAAGGATTCAATCAGTGAATAAAAGACAGAATGTGATAAAGGTATCCCCATTGTAACATTGAAGTGGCCACACTGGTCTGCAATGGCGTTCAGCAAAGGAAGCAGCATTTGGTTGTCATTCAGGACAAGGGCCGTGTCATCCGTTTTTTCTCCACATGAAATGATATCGCGGATCAGTTTCCCGGCCACCTGGGCCTGCCCGTTAAATCCAGGCACTCCGAGGATATTGATCTTTTTGGAGCTGGCGGTGAAATGATCTTCCATCCAGAGGAAGCCCGAACCATGCCTGCGCATGAACTTTCTCAAGAAGCGGCCTGCTTCATGATCCTCATCCTCTGCATAATAACGATCTGCATCCCAGAATATCCGGGCTTGTCTCCTTTCCGTCAGTATCTCCATTACCTTTTCCTCAGCCGGGGAAAGTGCATTGAATCCTGCAAAAACAACTGATTTCCACCTGTCCAGAACCAGACCATCCTTCAGTTTTTCCACCGCCAGCCGGGAGGCCATTCCCTGGTATCCCAAACCTTTCCTGATCAGGACATCATGAAGCTCATTGTAATATCTTATCAGTGACCTGTAGAACTCCAGGTAATTTCTTTCATGCGCCGTCAGCGGGGTTTTGTCTGGATTCCATAAGGCTATGGCCTTGGCATCACTCAGGTAAGAGAAAATTTTTCCCGGATCCGCCAGACAAAGGTCAATGTCGTTAAAATCTGAAATGATCATCTGCCCCCATTCCGCAAATTCCCTGAGAGATGCATGCCCTTTGTCACCGGTAAGCTTTCTGTGGATCTCAAAAAGATCAAAAAGCAGGATCAGATCATCTGCAATCCGGACGCCGGAAATGTCGGAAACAAATTCTTCAATGGTCAATACATGCGGTGACCAGACAGGCGTTCCGATCAGGGATGAAATTTCCTTCCGGAGGTACAATCCCGCCCTTTTGTTGGGCAGTACCACACAGACATCCCTCAAATCATCGCCAATATGCCCGAGAATATGCTGAGCCAGATGTCCAAGAAACGATAATGTCATAATCGTCCGGTCATGAATCAGGATGAATTATCCCAAATTTTCGATTTTTCCCAAATCCAGCCATTCGGAATGATCGTGACTGTAATATCCGATCCTGTTTTCTTCAGAAAGCCGGAGGTACAACTCTACAAGGGAGAAAACCTCCCTTGCTTTGACCAGCGGGAACAATTCTGGACTGATGACCTGTATCCCGCTGAAGGCAAGATGCTCCAAATGACCCCGATACGGTCTCGTGATGATCTTCTCACCGGTTGCTACATGCTCCCATCCGGAAAGCCAGCCCTCCTCGTCGAACAGTAAATATCTGTTCGATATTCTTTTCTTAACTGCAAGGGTTGCCAGATTCGTTCCGCTGCAATGAAAATGATACATTTCCCTGAGTGACAGGTCGGTGCTGATATCTACATTGTGTACGAGGAAAGGTTTCTGATCATCGAAGAACCAGGAAGCGTTGATCAGCCCACCCCCAGTGTCCAGGAGCCTTTCGGTTTCGTCTGAGAACTCAATACGGACACCGAAATGATCCTTTTGTGCGATAAATTCCCTGATCTGATCGGCAAAATGGTGTATGTTGATGATGATCTCATTGAAACCTTCATTGATGAGGCGATGGATCACCCGTTCGATCATCGGTATTCCATGATAGGGAATCAGGGCTTTGGGGAGTGCATCCGTAAAGGGCCGGAGTCTGGTACCCAAGCCTGCTGACAGGATCATGGCTTTCATGAAGCCCGTTTTTTTTTCAGGTTTGCAAAGATTCTTCTTCCTGTCGGCGGATGCATGGCATTTTCTACAGATGAAAACCGCACTCTTTACGTCTGATTTCAGCCTTTGTTTCTTACATGCCCGTTTTTGACATCGGATCAATGCCCGGTAAGTTAATTGAAATGTTTTCAACCTTTTCTGTCATAGCGGCCTGTCCTCTTCGTCATGATAGATGTTGACGTTCAGCACAAACCGGATTTCACCCAGTCTTTGAAGTAGCTCCTTAGTATCTTTTCCCCTGCGTATGACGACCCGGTAAAAGGCTTCGATCTGATTAGAGTTCTGTGTCTTCATATTGGTCAGGTGTATTTTTCGGCAATATTTGTTCAAAAGTTCATCCAATACCCGTTCTGATTGCTGATCCGGTTCATAGGACAATTGCAGGAGATGTTCATCCCATTGGGGATCGCCGAAGTGAAAAGATACGAGTATAACACTGATGAAACAGATTACCAGGGTACCGGTAATGGCAATGACAAACAGGCCCACTCCTGCGGCCAGGCCGACAGCCAATGCCAGGAAGATAAAAACGATGTCCTGCACATCCCTGATGGCAGTACGGAATCGGATGATAGACATGGCCCCTACCAGACCAAAGGCTCTGGCCAGGTTGTTTCCGATCACCATGATCACCACTGCAGTGATCATGGTTAACAGGATCAATGAATTTACATAGGAAGAGGAATAGCTGGTCCCCTTGTAAATAGCCCGGTAAACGATCGCGATCACCAGCCCGCAAACCAATGCTACTCCGAGGTTAAAGAGTACCTGGGGCCAGGAGATGGTAATGGGGTCTAATGTCTGAATCTGTTCAAGCATAGGATTATTTTTCTGCGAACCAGGTGGAATGCATCAGGATAGTGCTCCGGCCGGCGTTCTTGGCTATACGTTGAGAATCAATGCAGATCACATATTTTGAAGCCGCCTGGGCCCTGAGGTCAAATCGTGACAACAGTGGCCTCAGCCATGACGGATACTGGTGATCGAATTTTACTTCCAGGATGAAATGACCGTTGATGGCTCTCTTAATACCCGTATTGTCGAACAATTGATCCACACCGGGAAAGGATTTTGATCTGAGATTCCTGTCAAATGTGATACGGACCGACCTGTCAAATTTGCTGAAGAATGCCTCCCGCTCATACATCACCAGTATGACCGGGCGTAAATTTTGACCGAACAGTTCAAAGAAAAAAGAAGAAGCATTTTTGCGTGCCAGGGGAACATCGTCCTGCATGAAGACGAAACCATTGATCGACGCCTTTCTGAACAACTCCAAGGCTTCCCCGTAAGTTAGTGGGATCCTGTTTTTAAGAATGGGGATATTGTACTTCCTCTTGATCTCAAGGTACACACGGGTATCATCAGACCCCTTGTTATATCCTCGTATCCTGAACTTTTTCCTGTTTTTGATACCTTCCACCTTTTCATAATAATAATCCAGGCGAGGCGTATCAAAATATATGGACCGGACCGTATAGCCGTTTTCTTCATTTCGGTTATTGGAATCAGAATTGACAAAAGGAATGACCATGTGCCGGATGTCATCCAGCAATTCCTCCCTTACTATGTACTTATACTCGAACCTCACTTAACCGGCGGTGATATTTCTCTTGAAATACTCAAAAATACTGATCTTTTGGCAGATGATCGTACAGGTGACATGCATGCCTGAATGCCAACCCTCCGGATGATTGGGAAGCATTGCCCTTACTATCAGGGGATTGGATCCATCAACAAGGGTAATGCTCTCTTCTTCCCCGATCCAGACTGCCGGCACTGCCTGTCCATTACCCTGTATCTCGACCTCTATACCCGTCACCTCTTTCAGGAATGGAATATACTTCGGATGAATCATGCACTTGACGATCAACCCTGATGTATCAGAAACGCTGAATATGTCAGGTGTGACATGACTGAACTGAAGTGCTCCGGTCAGCGGGGAAACCAGGAAGTATTCATCCTTCAGGGACTTCATCTTCCTGATCTCCCTTTCATATCCGGCGATTCGTTCATTGACAAGATTGATTACGGCAGGCTTGCTACCTGTCACCAAGGCATCAAGGGCTGTACGGGCAACCTGGTGGTTGATTTCGGCCAGTCTGTATGTGTTTTCCGCAAGATCAAACTCAGCCTGTGATATAATACTGTCCTCGAAAAGAATTTTTTGCCGGCTGTAGTTTTTTCTTTCCAGTTCCAGCTGTTCCAACGCGATCTGTACCTGTTGTTCAGCCTGCCTTTTAATCTCCTCTTTTTCTCCGGTTGATTCCATATCCCGGTTCGCGATCTCGACCATTTTCAGATTCTCCAGACGGAGGATCTCATTTTCAAGAAAATGAGATTTAATGATTCCAACAGTATCGCCCTTGTTTACGATCCCGGGTTGCTTGCAGGCTTGGGCCATAAAAACGGAAGCAATGTCCCCCCTTTCAAACCGGTAATTTTTTAGGCCATATACGGAATGTCCCACATAGTTATGGATTTCACTTGTAAAACTGTCATCCTGCCCTCTCACCAGCTTCCATTCACTGGTTGGCATCAAAATTCCTGTGGCAGTAATACGGTAAGGAATCCGGAAGGGCAGAAAAAAAGGTAGTAATGCCGCAACCAGGATCACCCATAAAAAGTGTCGTCTCTTCAATGGCATGATCAGATTTACGTAATTGACACGATTATGTTAACAGGCAGGAGAAATATTTTCCGGCCTCAGTTGTTATTCAGTATTCAATTCCCTGTGCTTCAGTACTACTCTCACAGCGGGAAATCGATTCTGCATCCTGCGATAAAACTCCTCCGCGCAGAAGACGGAACGGTGCTGTCCTCCGGTGCATCCAAAGCTGACCATCAGATGAGTGAATCCTCTTTCCAGGTAATTGTGCACAGCCGATCCCACAAGGGCTTCAACATTTCTGATGTACTCCAGCACTTCTGCATGATTCCCCAGGAATTTCCTGACCGGTTCATCCAGACCGGTCAACGCTCTGAATTCCGGCAGTCTTCCCGGATTGGGCAAAGCCCTGCAATCAAAAACAAATCCGCCGCCATTCCCTGAGGGATCAGAAGGAATCCCTGTTTTATATGAAAAGCTCTTGACTGATAAGGTCAAAACATCCTGTACATCAATGGCGGGTTCATTTTCTGACTGATCTATTGCCTTTTCCAGACACCGCCATATTTCCGGAAGATTTACGGGCAGCCTGATATGTTCAATGATCCAGGCCGAGTTGGTCAGGGCCATTTTCATACTGGCCAGGAAATGCGGTTTTTTTTCATGTATTCCCCTGAAACCATATGCACCGAGCACCTGAAGGTTTCTCAGTAAAATGAAAAGCGGGTAGTTTTGATGGAATTTCTTTCTGCTTGGCAGGAGGTGATTCCCGGGAAAAACATCAAGATAGTATTCCAGCAAACGCTGCCTGTCATCCGGCAGCAATGAGGCCCTTGCCTGAAACAAAAGTGAAACCAGATCATACTGCAGTGGGCCCCTTTTTCCGCCCTGGTAATCGATAAACCGCAGATTTCCGTTCTGTACCATAATGTTCCGTGCCTGAAAATCACGGTACATGAACCACCTGGCTTCAACCGATTTCAATAATCCCGTGAGCCTTTTAAAATCATCCTCAAGTGCCTGTTCATCGAAAGGGATGCCTTTGAGTTTCAGAAAATGATATTTGAAGTAGTTCAGGTCCCAGGTCACTGATTGGGTGTCGAAGGCTTCCCTTGGGTGGCATTTTGAAAAATCAAGACCTTCAGCCCCCTTTGTCTGGAATTCAACGAGCCAGGCCACTGCTTCCTGATACAGTCGTTCACTTACAAGCGACAGCGCTCCCGATTCTTCCTTTTCAATTACAGAGAACATGGATTCATCGCCCAGATCCTCAAGGAGGCATATTCCGCTCTCAGGGTTGGCAACAAAGAGTTTTGGAACGGGCAAACCTTTGTCAGTAAAATGCCTTGTAAGGTAAATAAATGCTTCATTCTCGCGACGGTCAGTATTGATGGCAGCGATCACGGTTTGCTTTCCACCGGTTATCCGGAAATAATCCCGGTGACTGCCTGAAGGCGGTAACGGGCGGATATCATCCGCTTCTTTACCTTGCCATTCCCTGAACGACCGGCCGATCTCTTCTATCCCAGAAAGCGCCATATCACTTTAATCCATATCAAACCAATCAGAAATGAATGAAGATTCCCGGGATTGCACTGAGATGCCTGCCGGGTTGATCATGTCATCCATCATTGTGGATATCCATTAGACCCTTTAAATGCAAAGGGGTTTACCCCCCCCCATCCGGATCAAACCTTTTTAATTCAGGTACTGCCCCTTCAGCTTCTTCCGGTGTTTATCCCCCTTGTTTCACATTTGAAAAGACATTTTCTGCCCTGTTTTCGTTGCATTTTCCCACTCAGCCATATTTTCTCTATTTTTGCAGTCAACTGAAATTCAGGAATCAAATCGTTTGTTATGGCAACCAAATCACCAAATGACATTTTAAAGGAAGCGATTTTACTTGAAAGACGCGGCAAGGCCTTTTACTCGAACATTGCGCGGCAGACAGAGAGTGAAGCTGTGCGTAAGGTGTTCAACATGATGGCAGAAGAGGAGGATGAGCATATCGAATTTCTATCGAGGCAATTCAAGGCGTTCAATGAGAAGCACGAATTCCTCAGACCTGAGGCTCCGCAGGAACATCCTGACGAGGAGGTGGTCATGAACATCCTGACCAAGGAGATCAGGGAGCAGATATCCGCGGCCAGTTTCGAAGCAGCAGCCATATCTGCGGCCATCGACTTCGAGACCCGGGCGGTAAATATATACTCCGAGAGGGCTGAGCAGGCATCAGATCCTATGGAAAAAGAGACCTACCGGATGCTGGCCGAATGGGAAAGCGGTCACCACAAGCTTCTGTATCGCCTGAATGAAGACCTGAAGGAACAGATATGGAATGACAACAGCTTCTGGCCGTTCTGATCAGGGCTCACTAAAACTTGATCACCAGATTTCATTAGAGGGTCACCTTCCTGAAATGCCAATCCCTTTCGCTGAAAAGGTAATCCGTTTTTACGACTCACTGGTAATCCCGGAGCACCTTCCCAATGATATCGAGGTGATGAATCCCTATTTAGATCATTATAACAGGAATCTGGCGGAAGCTTTCTATCGTAGATTTTATTCGGACAACCGGCCGCGCAGGCTGATCCTAGGGATCAATCCCGGGCGGTTTGGCGGAGGTGTGACAGGCATCCCTTTCACCGACCCGGTCAAGCTTCAGAATGAATGCAAAATCCCCAACCGGCTTCCGAAGAGGACAGAACCCTCTGCCGGCTTTATCTATGACATGATCCGGCAATACGGAGGGACCGAAGACTTCTATTCCCGCTATTTTATCTCTGCTATCTGCCCTCTGGGATTGTTGAAAAATGGTAAAAACTACAATTATTACGATTCACCCAGGGTATTGAAGGCGCTGGAACCGTTTATTCGTCGATCTCTGCACGCGGTCTGCGGTTTTGGTATCGATCCGCATGAGGTGTACTGCCTTGGAAGAGGAGCAAATTTCACACACCTTCTCAGGTTGAATGAACAGGAAATGTTTTTCGGGAAGATCGTACCCCTGCCCCACCCTCGCTGGGTCGTTCAATACAGGAGAAATCAGTATCAGGAGATGATCTGGCTGTATCTGTACTACCTGAAGACCAAGTCATCTGCCTGAACGGATCAGTTCTCTGAAATAAAAACGGATTTGGCGGCTGCGCAGATGGGGCATATCCAGTCATCCGGCACTTCTGAGAATGGAGTTCCGGGAGGAATGCCCTGCAATTCATCCCCCACCCCGGGATCATAGATATATCCGCATACAGGGCATATAAATCGTTGACTTTCGGCAGAGAGCGTTTCCTCCTCTGTCTGCAGTTCCGATTTGTCAATATAGGTGGGGGCTCTTTCAGGTGCGGTCAATTTCTTGACATCCCTGTAATATGTATAGGTCAGGGGTTCTTTATGTTTGTCGAGCAATCCGCCGTCCACCACATCCCCGATGAACAGAATATGGGAGCCCAGATCGAAACGGTCGGTCACCCTGCATTCAAACCAGGCGATTGCGTGCTTGGTTACAACCGGTATACCGGTACTCCCGGTCCGGTAATCGACGTTCCGGAATTTTTCCTTTTCCCTGCCGGTATGATACCCGAACCACCCCAGGAATTCCACATCTGTGTCCTTTTCCAGAATTGAAATGCTGAATGCCCCTCCCTTATCGATGATCTCGCATGTCAGATTCTCGCGGTGGCAGCTGATGGCTATCCGTGAGGGATTTGATGTTACCTGAAATGCAGTATTCGCAATGTATCCGTTTTTCCGCTCCCCGTCCCCCGAACAAATCAGATACATCCCATATGACATCCTGAAAAAAGCTTCCAGTTCCATATTTATAAAGTGTTAATCATGAATACGACCCGTGACAACCAAACGTGATGATGGCACCGCCAGGTATCCGGGAAGCATCAATACATGAAGCCCCTGCGCTTCCCACTATGCATCAACCATTAAAATTAGATAAAAAATGGTATCCATAATAGATCCGGATTTCGACCGTTTGAGTTATTAACATCTCCATGTTACAATTTAGAAACACCGCTTCAGATTTACCGGATTGAACATCTCTAACTTTGTTTACCAAGCTGGTTTTGATCTGTATCAGAGCAATGCATTCCAGAGATATTAATGCAGGCATAGGGGAAATGACCATAATTCCTTGATTGTCAGTATTTTTTTCCATTGCATGCTCTGCTGAGCGATATGCATCCTGCCTGATAAGCAGGTTTTGATAGAGCCCCTGAATCAGCAAGAATCGAAGACTATGAAGCGGTTATTCATTTTTATTCAGCCATTGTTTTTCTTATGGCTTCTGATCCCACTGAGGTCAGGGGGGCAACAATCAGCCTATTTTGAAGACCCTCCGGCCAGGTTCAGAAGCGCTCTTGATCTGATGGAAAAGGAGCAGTTCGGACAGGCACGGGAGCACTTCAGGTGGTTGCAGGAGCATGAACTTCCCATGGGAAGCCGGATGCTGGCCGATGCAATACTGTATGAAGGTATCTGTGCCTATGAGCTGTACCATCCGGATGCATCACGACTGCTCAATGGTTTCATTGAAAAGTATCCGTCTGACACCCGGATCAGTGATGCCCTCTTTTACCTGGGTAAGCAGGAGTACCGGAACAGGAAATGGCACAGCGCATCCCGCTTTTTTGAAAAAGTTGATCCTGAAGTACTACCGGATGACTCGCAGGATGAATATTCCTTCAAATGGGGATACTGTTACTTTCAAACAGAAAAATTTGAAGAAGCCCTCCGTTGCCTTACTCGTGTAAAGGATGGGCAGGGCAAATATGCAGCGCCTGCCTGCTACTATTCAGGCCATATTTACTATATTCAAAAGAGTTATGACAAGGCTCTCGACGAGTTCATGAGGCTTGAGACTGATGAGAACTTCGGGTCCATCGTCCCCTATTACATCCTGCAGATCCGGTTCATGCAGGGTGATTATAATGCTGTGATCCGGACGGGCCCTGCTTTGCTTGAAGTTGCCACGCCTAAAAGAACTCCGGAAATTGCCCGTTTTACGGGATTGGCCTATATCCGGACCGCGCAGTATGAAAAAGGATTGCCATACCTGTTGCAGTTTCACGAATCTGAAGGTGTCCAGCCGGAACGTCCGGACCTTTTCGAACTGGGGTATGCGCTCTACCGCACCGGAGATCATGAAAGGGCTTCAGAATATTTTGAGAAAGCGGCCAATGGCCGGGATACCATCGCCCAATATGCATACTATTATTTGGGCGACTGTTACCTGCAAACAGGGAAAAGACAATTTGCCGGAAATGCATTCATGTCTTCATTCAAGCTTGGCTATGACCAGGATATCCGTGAAGATGCACTGTTCCTCCAGGCACAACTGGCATATGAACTCTCATTCGACCCATACAGTGAAGCGATCAAATCCCTGAAACAATACCTGAATGAATACCCCGATTCACCCCGAAATGATGAGGCATACCAATTTTTATACGACATCGCTATTTCAACGGGAAATTACACCGAGGCACTGCTGGCATTGGAACGAATGAAGGAAAAAGGACAGGATCATGCGAAAAAATTGCAGAAAGCCCTTTACTTCAAAGGCGTTGACCTGTTTCATCAACAGCAGTTCAAGGAGGCAGCCGATACCTTCATCCAGTCTGCAGAAGCAGGTCCGGAGCGGGATATCGCAGCTGCAGCCTATTTCTGGGCGGGAGAGGCCTTTTTCAGGAATAATGAGGATGATCTGGCTGAGAACTATTTCAGGGGATTCCTCCGCTCTCCCGGAGCATTTCATTCGGATTTGATCAATCCGGCCTATTACAGTCTCGGATATGTGCTCTTCCGCAAAAAGCAATATGACGAAGCACTCATCCAGTTTTCGAAATTTACCGGAAACAATCAGGGACGGACAAAGGAGATGCTGGCCGATGCCTATGTCCGCAGCGGTGACTGCTATTTCATCAGGAAGGATTTCCAGGAATCGATCAGATGGTACGACCGGGCTGTTGACCTGGAAAGCGGGGAAGTAGATTATGCGCTCTACCAGAAAGCCCTGGCGTTGGGTGTCTTGCAAAAAAATGATGAGAAAGTCAGGATATTGCAGGAAATGATGGTCAAATATCCCCGTTCAACACTTCTCCCGGACGCCCTCTATGAATCAGGAAACACATGGCTGCTGTTGAATGATCCGGAAAAGGGTCTGATGAGCTTCAGAAAGATCATCACGGATTATCCGGCTTCCAGCCATAATGTAAAGGCACACCTGAAGTCGGGCCTGATTTACTATAACATGGATCAGAACGATCTGGCGCTTTCATTCTTCGAGAAGGTGGTCAGTGGTTATCCGGGAACCCCCGAGTCCAAAGAGGCCCTCGTCAGTATCCGGAACATCTATATGGCGGAAAACCGTGTAGATGAGTTCTTCAGGTATGTTCAGAACCTTGCCTTTGCCGACATTACCCAGGCGGAGCAGGACTCCATCACCTATATGGCTGCGGAGAATCAGTTCATGAAGGGTAACTGCACCAGCGCAAGGATTTCTCTCGAAAAGTACCTTGAGAGATTCCCGGAAGGTGCTTATATAGCTCATGCAAGCTTTTATGCCGCTGAATGTTATTCTGGTGAAAACAATCGCGATAAGGCTCTGGAACTCTATCTTCAGGTCATCGGTCTTCCGAGATCACGATTTACAGAAACCGCTTTGCTGAAAACGGCCCGGATACTTCTCGAACAGGGCAGATACGAACAATCTCTGAATTACTTCGGTGAGCTGGAACAGATCGCTGAATCGAGAAACAATCTGACCGAAGCCCGCTACGGCAAGATGATCTGCAGTTACAGGCTGGAACAATATGATCAGGCTATACAAAATGCAGATATTTTGCTTACCGTTGATAAAATCAGCGATGAGTGGAAGATTGATGCTTTGCTGATCCGGGCATCTTCCATGATGTCTCTTGACCGCCTTGATGACGCCGAAGCAGCTTTTCGCGAAGTCACGAAAATCTCCCGTGCGGAAGCCGGAGCTGAAGCGAAGTACAACCTTGCCAGAATCGAATATGTCCGGGGAGAGCTTCCTCAGGCAGAAAAAACGGTTTTCGAACTGATCAACCAGTTTGCGGCACACGATTACTGGGTGGCAAGTGGGTTCATACTGCTCGCCGACATATATGTACAGGCCGGCAACCTCTTCCAGGCAAAACAAACCCTTCAGAGCATCATCGACAACTATGAAGGGAAAGATCTGATCACTGCTGCCAGGTTAAAAAAGGAAGAGATCGAAAGACAGGAGGAATCTGAGCGAATGATGAAGGCTGTTCCGGATACCATGCCTGATCAGCCTGATCAGATCGAGATCGATGAAGGGAAAATACCCGAGTAGCATGATTGACGAGATGCCATCAACTGAAGAAAAGCGAAATCAAGATATGAAGATGAAATCCTTCTTGCTGCCGGTTGTCACAGGGATTTTGTCCCTGGTCATTTCATCCGGGGTGTTCCCACAGCAAATTGTACCGGAAGAGATTGTTGTCGAGGCACCTTATCATCCGTCCCTGTCGGAAGCAAACAAGATCGGACTGAGTCCCCTGCTGCCTTTACAGGCATTGGAAAAACCTGCATTCAATTATAAACTGCTTCAGAAATCCCCCGTTAACCAGGTGGTGCCGGAGCCTATCGTTCCCGCTCAGATCAAGGGGGAGTCACTGACCAGGCTCCGGAACAACTATTTCAGGCTGGGAATGGGTACCTACACCACACCTTACCTTGAGTTCTTTGCCAATACCACCCGGTCGAAGAAACATTCCGTGGGGGTACGCATCAGGCATCTCTCTTCATCAGGCAAAATCCGCGATTATGCTTACAGCGGTTTCAGTGATAATGAAGTAAAATTGGATGCAAAAAAACTCAGTCGTGATCATACCCTTTCAGCCGGCCTGGACTACCGGCACGACATGATCCACCGCTACGGATTCAAACCCGCCGACTTCCCCGGCATCACCCTGAGCAAAGAGGACACAAGGCAAATCTACCAGCGGCTGGGTGTGAACGCAGGATTGATGAGCAATTATACCGGGGACGACCGGATGAATCACGAGGTCAGCCTTGGATACCGGTATTTTGCAGACCGATACGAAACCAGTGAGCACATGCTTTCCGTTTCCGGAGGAGTGAACAGGCAAACCGGTTTTTTCGATTTTTCAAGCCGAGAGTGGATGGGCGCCGACCTGGAATTTACTTACTTCATTCACCAGGACACGCTGGTTTCCCAAAACACCGGATTGCTTGGTATCAAGCCCTATTACCGTTTGAAATTCAATTCCTACTCCTTCCGGGCAGGCATCAATCCTGTGGTGGAGATTGATTCAGTGACGCAAATGCACTTCTACCCTGAAGTTCACGCTGAAGTGGAAGTGATACCTGCCGCACTGATCACCTATGCAGGTATCAGCGGTAAAATGGAACGAAACGGCATCAGTGCCCTTACTGAAATGAATCCTTTCATCCGTGTGGGAGCACCTCTCATGTTTACCAATCACAAGTTTGAGCAGTACGGTGGGATTAAGGGACGGATCGGCCGTATCATTGATTTTGACCTGAATTTTACCAACAGCTCATTGGAGCAGCTCCCCTTTTTCATCCAGGATACCCTTTCCGCTCCCCTGCCCGGCCTGTTCAACCAGTATACTGTCGTATATGACCGAGTCAGGCGGTCAACGGTGAACGCCAACATCCACGGTAAATGGAAGGACCGTCTGAGTGCACGCATACATGGTGCCTATCACAGCTTCTTCATGGATAATGAGGAGAAGCCCTGGCATCAGCCTGCGTTTGAGATGCTTTTTTCAGTATCGTATTCGATCGGAGGGAAAATCTTATTGCGTTCTGAACTAAAGACTTTCAGCAAGATGTATGCCCCTGATTTCAGTGGCACTTCTGAAGGGATAGCAGAACTATCAGGTGCTGCTGATCTGCACCTGGGATTGGAATACCGTTATTCACGCGTATTGTCCGCATTTCTGAATTTCAGCAACCTGCTCAACCAGTCCTACGAAAGATGGTACCAGTATCCATCGCAACGCTTCAGCCTGATGGGGGGTATCACCTACTCTTTCTGATTCAGTATTCCAGATATTCCTGGTAAACCAGTTGAAGGAATGATTTCCCTTCACGAATCAGCCTTTCTTCATGACCCGGGGAGATGTCCTTGCAATAAAACAAATCCAGGCGCTTGTCATAGAAGTAGTATCCCTCGGGCCGGATCCAGCCGATCCCTTCCTCAAATGCCACCGGTGCAAAACGGGGTGAACAAGGGTCCAACAGGTTGCGGCTCCATCGGAACTCTTCCGGGTTCATTCTTAGCTGTTTCAACAGTGTTGCCGGCAGATCGAACTGTGAACCCATGTGATCCTGCTTTATCCCCCGCCATTCATCCCGGATCACCGGTCCGGCAAACAGCATGAATATCCGGTGGTATTCCGGAGAATGGTAATCCCACTGCTTGTAGCTGTGATGTCCGTGATCCGCCATCAGGATAAACAGGGTACTGTCATACCAGTCTTTCTGATGCACTTCACTGAAATAAGCCCTCAGACAACTGTCTGTATACCATGCGGAATTCAGGTACAGATTGTAATCCTGGTTATCAGGGATAAAATTCCTGATCTGCATGGGCATGTCATACGGTGAATGGGTTGAAAGTGAAAAAATGGCCGAAAAGAAAGGTTGGGGGAATTCGTCGGCTTCGGCTGCCTGATAATGGAACACTTCACCATCATGAATGCCAAGCTTCCCGGTCCTTAATTCTCCTTGGAAATCCTTTTGCTCAGTGATCCTTTCAAATCCATTATTCAGCATCAATCCTTTAATGTTGCCGTAGATCAGTTGCCCACCAAAATAGAATGAACTGTAATAGCCTGATTCTTTGAATACAGAGATCATACTGGGCAGGAAGATGAACTTGTCGGGATGGTATGTGATACAAGTCACCGGGTGAGCAGGCGCGCCGTTGAAAATACTGGCCATTCCCTGTTCCGATCTCGACCCGCTTGAGTAAATCCGGGTAAAAAGAACACCCTCTTGCTCCAGATCATGAAAAAAAGGCGTTACACCTGGCATCGCCCCAAGTGATTCGATCAGGTCGGCAGACCAGCTTTCGAGGATAAACAGCACGATATTAGGTCTGCGTTTTTTCAAAATATACTGTGTTGAATCACAATGCGGGTTGTATATGTCATGGAGGGTGTTCTGCGCATCTTTTGCTTCATAGAAGACGAAAGGATTCTTGTTCAGGTAGTTCTGGTTTTCATAAATACTGTGCCCCAGGTTGAAGAAGGAATTTGTCGCCGAAAGATTTAATATCTGATGCCTCGAAAAATATGCCTGGCTCTGGCTGATGGGTATAGGTTGCCATCCTCCCCGAATTCCGAGGAAAAGAAGACCGGGTGTCAGAAGGATGAACAGGGCTGAACCCAGAAATCCTTTTGTGATCCGTGGGATACGAACAAGGAAGAACCGATTGAAAGCAATGAAACCAATCGTGATTTCAATCCCCAGAATGGACAGCAACAGGAAAAAAGTCCCTGTTCTGGCCGAATTATAGATCTCATCGGGACGTTGCAGGTAATTCAGCGCCTTGATTGTAATCTTGGTTTTCCATTCCCTGTATATACCGATCTCAGCAGTTGTGAGAACGGAATACAAGGCAATGACTATGAAGGCAAAGACCAGGAGTATCCTGTTCAGGATCACCGGGCCGCTTAACGCCTGCAATGAGAGAATAAAAAAAGGCAGGATCAGGATGTAACAGGTAGTTGCCATATCCAGATTGAAGGCATGATAGAATGAGAGCAGCACCTCCCGGAAGGCAATATCGTCATCTGAGAGCTCCTGTATGTGGTATATCAGGAAAACAGCCCTTATCATCGCAAAGAACAGTATCCAGAAAATGAATTGTCTGACCAGATGACTGATAATCTTTAACATAGGCCTCCCATTGGTCGGCAAAATTAACAAATATGATATTGGTACGGATTTCGCTTGTACTTTTACCATAAACAACAGAACAATCCCAAACGGTATGAAAAAGAATTTGATGATGCTCCTCGCTGCTCTTTCGCTGGCTTTGCAATCGCAGGGACAAGAACCGGATCAGACAATTACCTGTTCTGAGCAGGTGAATCACTTTGGCCTGGAGCTGTTCAGGGAAATCAGCCATGATTCGGGCAACATGGTCTTTTCACCCCTAAGCATTTCGGCCGCTATGGCAATGGTATATGCGGGTTCCAGGGGACACACCGCACAGGAGATCAGCCGGGTGTTGCATTACAATCCGGAAATGGATACTTTCAGGGTGGAATACCCCGCTTTTCTGAAACAGCTGGGAAAGGATGATTTTGCGCTGAACCGCTTTGAAATGGTGCACTCTGCCTGGCCACAGACCGGTTATGATTTTTTGCCAGGATACATTGATTTCCTTGATGCATCATTTGAAGCTGAAATCAATCATGTCGATTACCACACGACAGAAAGCAGGGAGCAAGCCATCCACCGGATCAACGGATGGGTTGATCAGGCTACACAAGGCAAGATACCTCAACTCCTGTCACCCGGATTGCTTTCACCGGAGACGCGTCTCGTTCTCACCAATGCCGTATATTTCAAGGGACAGTGGCTGATCGGATTCGATACCCTGTTCACAAGTGCCGGAGCTTTTTATTGTGAACCCGGAAAGCATGTTGAGGTCGAATTCATGTTTTCTGAGAGTGAATACAATTACTTTGAGGATTACGGGATACGTGGTCTGGAAATTCCTTATGCCGGTAGAGAATTTTCAATGATTGTTCTTCTTCCGGAAGATCCTTTGGGGGTTGACTCGCTGATCCGGGTGATCAATCCGGAGATCCTTGCAACATGGCAGGGGATGATGATGGGGGAACATATTAATCTCTATCTTCCGAAATTCAAGGTGGAGACATTGATCAAGCTTGAGGACATCTTTACGGGAATGGGCATGGTATTACCCTTTTCAGATCTGGCCGATTTTTCAGGGATGTCTTCGTCATGCGATCTTAAGATTGATAAGGTCATTCACCGGGCCCTGATTGAAACCGATGAAACAGGTACGGAAGCGGCAGCAGCAACAGCTGTGGTCATGATGGAAACAGCGATTGCTGATGAACCGCCTCCCCTGGAATTTAGGGTGGATCACCCTTTCATTTTTCTGTTAAAGGAAAAGAAAACAGGTGTAATCCTGTTTGCAGGGAGGATCAACAATCCAGCAGGGACGTAGCATTAACAGATATCCAGGATTTTGATCTCCTTTCCGCGGAATGTGAAAGAATCTCCTTTTTTCAGGCCTTTCATCGCCTGGTAGAAGGGAACCTGAAGGGAAATGGCGTAGAAACAATCGCTGTCGTCAACCTTCACTTTGCCCAGCCCTACTGAGACGAATACATTTTGCAATTCTGTGATCACGAGTGCACCGAATGAAACGGTTTCATGGCAGATGCTAATATCTATCTTGTGCAGTGTTTCCAGTTGATCCAGCTCGGTCTGTAGCTTCTGTGCATACATATCCCTTCCACCCAGTAATTGCAGTCTCGAAGAATCGTAAATGTCCTTGGGCTGTTCATATTCAATGGCGCTGTTCTGAGCATCGCTCATGGCATGTTCAATTTGTCTGATCTTGTCCACCTGCAGCTGCACACATGCCTCATAAACCTTCTTTTTAAGCAGCTGCGTATCCATCCTGAACATATTGATTTGCTTTAACTTCAAATATAGCTATTTTCAACGAAGAATACAACAAAATATTTCAACATTTTTACCATTTTTGTGCCAGAATACCCACTTATCGATGAAAAAAGATGGAATACACCTACCCTGAAGAACCGGTCTTTTCGAAGAATGTAATTGAAATGTTGACTGTGGCCAACGAATACTGCCTGTTCCTTTCGGAAGTGGAAAAATATGAAACGGAATATGTTTTCGATTACCTGAGGAAAATTTTCCCTCTGATTTATCTGAAGGCATCCCTCCTTCCGGATATCGAACCTACCGATCCGGACAGCGATGAACGTTACATAACAGATGAGGAGTGGCAAACCATTTTCAATTCCCTGAATACCAAATTTGCCCGCCATAATGATTTCTGTATTGTAGATCCCTTCCAGCTGGCCGATCCTGCTATTGAAAACCAGAACCTGGCAGCGTGTTGTACGGATGTTTTCAGGGACCTGATGGACTTCATCAGGCAATATCAGAAATCATCAATCCTTTCAAAGGAAAATGCCGTTCATGCGCTCCGGCATCAGATGGTAATCCGCATGGGCTACCGGTTATTGTATGCTTTCAATGCCCTTCATTTCATCGCCTTCGGTCCTGAAGACGGAGATATTTATTCCGGTCTTGGTTGAGAAGCCGTTCAAATCCCTGATGAGAAATTTACACCGGCATGTAATTTTATTATTTTTGTCGCAATTTGTATTAAATCTAAATTAAGATGACCCTGTATGACCTGAATCAGGGTGAATCGGCTGTTGTATTGCGCGTTTTGGGGCATGGCGCTTTCAGAAAACGTATTGCGGAGATGGGATTTGTCAGGGGGAAGGTTGTCGCTGTGGTCAAAAAGGCTCCCCTGAAGGATCCCGTTGAATACTCCATCATGGGGTATAACGTTAGTTTGCGCAGGAATGAGGCCAGGATGATCGAAGTGATACCCGGTGACATTACCACGGATATCACCACCGGAGAAGTCAACGGAACAACGCAGATTTCTGATGAAGGTTACAGGAAACCGGAGGATCATCTGGCACAACGGGTCATTGATGTCGCCCTGGTCGGGAACCCAAACTCCGGTAAAACCTCTATTTTCAATTTTGCATCAGGATCCCGTGAGCACGTTGGCAATTACGGGGGAGTCACTGTGGATTCCAAACAGGCCAAAGTGCACCTTAACGGCTACATGATCAATATCATGGATCTGCCCGGGACCTATTCCCTGACCGCCTATTCCCCGGAAGAACTTTATGTAAGGAAATACCTGCTGGAATACCAGCCCGATTTCGTGATCAATATTATTGACAGCTCAAACCTCGAACGAAATCTGTACCTTACTACCCAGTTGATCGACATGGGCCTGCCTTTAGTCGTTGCCCTGAATATGTACGATGAGCTTGAAAGCAAGGGGGATAAATTTGACCATGAAGCCCTGGGACGGATGCTCGGTATCCCTTTCGTCCCCACCGTGGGAAACCGTGGCAAAGGGATCAGGGAACTCTTCGAGAAGATCATTGAGGTCTATGAAGATCGTGAAGGTGATGTCCGGAGGATTCAGATCAATTATGGGAGTCATGTCGAAGAATCCATTCAGCGTCTTCAGAATCTGATCATGAAAAACAAGGGGTACACCGATCATATCTCCCCCAGGTTTTATGCCATTAAACTCCTTGAAAAGGATAAAACGGTCATGCAGGTACTTTCGAGACAGGCGAATGCATCTCAGATACTATCCGCATGTGAGGAGGAAATCCAACGCCTTGACTCACTGCTTCATGAGGATGCCGAAACCCTGATCACGGATGCCAAGTACGGTTTTATTGCCGGAGCCCTGAAAGAAACATACAGGCATGACAGCAGCAGGAAGAACCTGAAGACCGAGACAGAGATCATCGACACTTTCATCACTCATAAGATTTTCGGTTTCCCGGTATTCATCCTGTTTCTCTGGGTTATGTTCCAGGCCACATTCAATTTGGGAGATTATGCAAAGCAATGGATTGAGGGTCTGGTACATGTTACTTCAGGATTGGCCGGCGCTTACCTGCCCGAAGGGATCGCCCGTGACCTGATCAAAAATGGCATTATCGAAGGTGTGGGCAGTGTTATTGTCTTCCTTCCCAACATTCTGATCCTTTTCTTTTTCATTTCACTGATGGAAGATACCGGGTATATGGCCCGGGCCGTATTCATCATGGATAAGGTTATGCACCGGATCGGGCTGCATGGCAAGTCGTTCATTCCACTTATCATGGGTTTCGGGTGCAATGTACCTGCCATCATGGCCACCAGAACTCTGGAAAACAGGAATGACCGCATCCTCACCATGTTGATCAACCCCTTTATGTCATGCAGTGCCCGCTTGCCGGTTTATATTCTCATCATTGGCGCTTTCTTTCCCGCTCATCAGGTGACCGTCCTGTTCCTGATCTACCTGATCGGAATCCTATTCGCCGTGATCATGGCACTGATCTTTAAGCGAACCCTTTTCAGATCTGAGGAGGCTCCCTTTGTTATGGAACTCCCACCCTATCGTATTCCTACCCTGAAGGCTACACTGTTGCATATGTGGAACAAAGCCTCACAGTATCTGAAAAAAATGGGAGGTGTCATCCTTATCGCGTCGATCACTATTTGGTTTTTGGGCTATTTCCCAAGGAACACAAATGAAACGGCAGACCTTGACCGGCAGATTGCCTTGCTTCAAAGCGAACAGCCGACAGAAAAACCGGCTGCCCAAATGAAAGAATCCGCCGCAACCGTCAGCCACGACTCTCTGATTGTTGTCCTGACTGCTGAACGCGACCGGATTCGGTTCGACCAATCATTTATCGGCCAGATCGGGAGGTTGATTGAACCCGTCATGCAGCCTCTTGGATTTGATTGGAAAATGAGTGTGAGCCTTTTGGCGGGTGTGGTAGCCAAGGAGGTGGTGATCAGCACCCTCTCTTTGCTCTACCAGGCTGATCATGATGATATTTCCGGATCACTCATTCCGAAGCTGCAAAGTGCGCGTCATCAGGATGGACCAAGGACAGGCCTTCCTGTTTTTACTCCGGTGGTAGCTTTTGGATTTCTGATGTTCATCCTGCTTTACTTCCCCTGCGTTGCAGTCGTTGCTGCCGTCCGTAAGGAATCCGGCAGCTGGAAGTGGGCCTTCTTCCTGGTAGGTTATACAACCCTCCTGGCATGGATCACATCCTTTGTAACATACCAGCTGGGGAGTTTGCTCTTTTGAAATTGCAACGGTTAACGGCTGAGCAGGTTGTTGATCCGCCGCAGACCGTTTGTGGCCTTCTCGTGGGACGGATCCAACTCGAGCGTTCTACGATAATCATCAAGTGAGTTCACAACATCTTTTTTCAACTCGTAGCTGAAGCCCCGGTTATAGTATGCATCTGCAAATTCAGGATCCAGCCTGACGGTCTCTGTGAAGTAATGTATTGCCTGATCAAAGTCCCGGAGATATACCATCTGGATATAGCCGATATTGTAATATGGATAGGCCAGCTCCGGATAATATTCGGTGATGGCAAGGTACTGATTGATTGCCTGCTCGTACTGGCCCTTCTCCTGGAGGAACATCGCCAGATGATATCGGGCCTGTTCATGAGCCGGATAAAGGTTGAGAATGTTCCTGAAATAATCAATGGCCAGCACTTCCTTCCGAAGGGTATGAAGGATACCCAATTGAAGCATTGCTTCAGTAAAATCCTGGTCGATGTCACACGCCTTGCGCAGAAATACAATGGCAGAGGCCGTATCCCCCATTTCCATATGGATGATCCCTTTCAGGTAGTAGGCATGTGGGTTGAGCCGGTCCAGGGATAAAACCTTGTCGGTGTAGCTGATGGACTTGTCATAGCTTTGAAAAACAATGCTCAATTCGGCATATTTCAACAAGGCTTCGATATTATCGGGATCCATTACTACAGCTTTGTCAAGGGCTTCCACACTGTTTCTCAGCTGTGAGGTTCCCAGATAGATGTCAGACAGAATGGTGTAGTAGTCCGAACGGGTTGAATCCAGCCGGATGGCTTTAGAGATGTCAGACAATGCCATCTCCCAATTTTCGGCGTTGATGAAGTAAACTGCCCGTCTGCCGTATATTTCGCTGTTCATGCTATCCTTTTTGATAGCATCATTCATTTCTTTCAGCTCTGGAGGCAGGGTGTCTGTTAATCCGGACTCCTCGTTTAATTCAGTCTTCTGATGCTGTCCGCATCCGCAGACCCACAATGTCAGGAACAGAAAGTATATAAGACGGTCAGAGAAATACATGATACGTCCGGGATTTCCAGAACCAGGGCACAATCCTCTCACGGTCAGGCCGGTTTTTCCTTCAGTTGTGTTCGTATGAGGCCTTCCAGCTCTTCGGCCAGCTCAGGGTTGTCGGCCAGAAGGCTCTTAACGGCATCTCTTCCCTGCCCCAGCCTGGTATCTCCGTAACTGTACCATGAGCCGCTTTTCTTGAGAATGGCCAGATCGGTGCCCATGTCGATGATCTCACCAGTCTTTGATATCCCTTCCCCGTAAATGAGATCGAACTCGGCATCCCTGAAAGGCGGAGCTACCTTGTTCTTGGTCACCTTGACCCGAACCCTGTTTCCGACGACCTTATCCGTATCCTTGATCTGGCTGATCCGCCGAATGTCCAGTCGAACCGTAGCGTAGAACTTCAGCGCATTCCCTCCGGTGGTCGTTTCCGGATTGCCAAAGAGCACTCCGATCTTCTCCCTGAGTTGGTTGATAAATACACAGCAGCATCCTGTTTTACTGATCGTGGAAGTAAGCTTTCTGAGGGCCTGTGACATCAGCCGGGCCTGGAGACCCACCTTAGAATCGCCCATTTCTCCCTCGATCTCGCTTTTGGGGGTCAGTGCCGCTACGGAATCGATCACGATGATGTCAATGGCACCTGAACGGATCAGATTATCGGTGATCTCCAGAGCCTGCTCCCCGTTATCCGGCTGTGAAATGAGCAGGTTCTCAATATCCACCCCGAGTTTCCTGGCATAAAGACGGTCAAACGCATGCTCGGCATCGATGAAAGCCGCTATACCGCCGGCTTTCTGGGCTTCGGCAATGGCATGAATTGCCAGGGTGGTTTTACCTGAAGATTCCGGACCGAAAATCTCGATCACCCTTCCCTTGGGAAGGCCTTTAACACCCAAGGCATGGTCCAGACCGATCGAACCGGTAGAAATGGAGGGAATGTCTTCTATTGCGGCATCCCCGAGCTTCATTACCGCACCCTTGCCGTAGGATCTTTCAAGCTTGTCAAGCGTAAGCTGCAATGCCTTCAACTTCTCTTTGTTCGGCTCCTGAATTTCCTTCGCCATATGAAAATAATTATTCTGATTATGGGTATTCCTTTAAAATCTGTTCCGCATGTGATTTGGTCTCCACCTTATCAAACACCTTTTCAATGATCCCCTCTTCCGATATGACAAAGGTCATACGGTGTATCCCATCGAATTTCTTTCCCATGAACTGTTTGGGTCCCCATGCGCCATAGGCACGTATCACGGTCTTTTCAGTATCCGCCAGTAGCGGGAAGGGAAGCTGATACTTTTCAGTGAATTTTTTTTGTTTTTGTGTATCATCCGCGCTGACACCGATTATCTCAAAGCCTTTCTGAAGCAGTTCACTGTAATGGTCCCTGAGGTTGCATGCTTCCGCGGTACATCCCGGTGTATCCGCCTTGGGATAGAAGAATAGGATTACTTTTTTTCCCTGGAGTGAGGCCAGGGCAATCTGCCTACTGCTCTGGTCCATGGCCTGGAAGTCCGGTGCCGGATCCCCTGCTTTCAAGAGTGTCATCATGAATCGGTTTTGGAGGTGTTTACAAAAATATTAACTTTCATTACACTTCCCTGATTACAGGAAATTTAGTTTTTAACATCCTATCGCTTCCTGACGGGTGGTATTCTTCCTGTGGAAAAGAAACGGCAATGGGATCTGATGCCGCATTCGGCACATTTGGGATTACGGGCGTGACAGACATACCTGCCATGGAGGATCAGCCAATGGTGGGCCTTGTGGATCATGTCCCTGGGTATATACCGGACCAGTTGCCTCTCGGCATCCAGAGACGTTTTGGCACCTGTGGTGAGCCCAATCCTTGCAGACACCCTGAAGACATGTGTGTCTACCGCCAGAACAGGTTCATTAAAAAGTACAGAAACCAGGACATGGGCTGTTTTTCTTCCGATACCCGGCAATTTCTGAAGTTCGGAAGCCGTATCCGGCAATATTCCCCCATATTGAGCCATTACCTGGCGGGCCATCCCGATCAGATGGCGGGTTTTGTTGTTGGGATATGAGCATATCCTGATCAGCTCAAAAACATCCTCCTCCCTGGCAGCAGCCAGAGAACCCACATCGGGATACTTGCCGAAAAAACCAGGAGTGATCTGGTTTACCCTTTTGTCGGTACACTGTGCCGAAAGCATTACCGCTACGGCCAGCTCATATGGATTGATATAGGAGAGCTCTGTCCGGGGGGCCGGGAGGGTTTCCATAAAATAGGCCAGCACCCTCCTGAAACGTTCTTCTTTTCTCATTCTGTTCTTGTTCCAAGGCAGATATCCCTGGACGGGTTACAATCCACCCCTGCCATAAAAAAGGCTTGAAAGGACATCACCCTCCTGTTATGTGCCTGTCAGTTCAGGATCACCGGCAGGTTGCCCGTCTGACGCGTTTCTACCATGACAAGCGCCCTGGAATATCCCATCAGGTTCCGGATGATACGTTGAGGTGGTGATACTTGATAACCCTCCAGGATCAACCTGGATGCTGAAAACCCGGCATATCTCTTCATGAAATGCCCGTTTTCACTGAGAAGTCTGTGAAATTCCCCGTTCTCGTCTTCGGCAGTTTCATTATGGGTAAAACGGATCAGGTCATTCAAAGTAAAATATTTCCCCATAGGCTGAGTCAGTTGGTTACATCAGGACAAATCGAAAACCTAACGCAAATACCTGGGGAATTATTTTGCAAATGACCCGGAAATGATAATGGGTTATGTTTTCAGTATCCGGAAATATGATTATCCGGTGTGGGAATCGTCCGGTATTGCTGACGGATTGTACTACTGGGTGAGCATGATTTGCTTCCGTGCAATGAGTTTCCGGAGATTGATCAAAGCATACCTCATCCTTCCGAGTGCGGTATTTATGCTAACGTCAGTGATCTCTGCGATGTCCTTGAAACTCATCTGTGCATAATGCCTCATGTACAGTACCTCTTTCTGTTCATCGGGCAGCAATTCGATCAGGCGTCGCAGGTCTTTATGGATTTGCTCGTTGATCATCCGGTCCTCAACAGAATCTTCCAGCACATTGAGCGTTTCAAAGATGTCGTAATCATCCTGGTTGTTGTCGAGGACAGGAATCCTGTTGGATTTCCTGAAGTGATCGATGATCAGGTTATGCGCGATACGCATCACCCACTGAAGAAATTTTCCCTCCTCCTTGTACGATCCCGATCTAAGGGTGTTGATCACTTTAATGAATGTGTCCTGAAACAAGTCATCTGCCAGTTCCTTGTTTTTGACAATCATGAGGATATAGGCGTAAACCCTGTTCTGATGTCTGAGGATGAGCTGTTCTAGGCTGGAATGATCACCTCCCAAATACCTACCCACGAGCTCCCTGTCAGTGAATGACTGGGCCTTCATGAAACCTCCTTTTTTAGGTTATTTCGTGGTAGATATTTGTTCTATAGGCAATCAGCGTTTTGTGTTGATAAAAAAACCTTGAAAATGATCTTATTTGGAATGGTTGTCGATCATTTTCCTGGAAGCAAAGATATACAAAAATGGGATCAAGGGCAAATATTATTGATAATTTTGCCCCCTAACCGTTAAAAAATGTTAACAAGGGACCTGGAGGGTTTTGATCCGAAGGAATACATTATTATCCGGGGAGCCAGGGTTCACAATCTGAAAAACCTAGATGTCGCCATACCCAAGAACAAACTTGTGGTGATCACCGGCCTGTCGGGTTCCGGAAAATCCTCTCTTGCTTTTGATACTCTCTATGCTGAAGGGCAGAGAAGGTATGTGGAAAGCCTGAGTTCATATGCCCGGCAGTTCTTAGGCAGAATGAGCAAACCGGAGGTGGATGCCATCCAGGGCATTGCCCCTGCTATCGCCATCGAGCAACGGATCAACACCCGCAATCCCAGATCCACTGTAGGAACCTCAACAGAGATATACGACTACCTCAAGCTTCTTTTTGCCAGGATTGGAAAGACATATTCGCCCATTTCAGGGAAGATTGTTGAGCGGCATCAGGTACATCATGTAGTGGATTATGTCAGGCAATTGCCAAAGGGGGCGGAAGTTCTCATCCTCTTTCCCCTTGTCATCAGGAAAGGAAAATCCGTGGGTGAGCATCTGTCACTGCTGATGCAGCAAGGCTTTACGAGGATTTTTCTCGACGGTCAGGTAATCCGGCTCACCGATCAGCCGGACATCCGGTCTGACCGAAAAGATATCCGGGTGATTATCGACCGGATCATCGTTGATCCGGACGACCCCGACCTGCCTTCCCGGTTAGCCGATTCAGCAGGTATTGCATTTCACGAGGGTCATGGATCATGCATAGTCATGTCTGGCGAAGCACCCGGTTACCGGACGGAGTTTTTTTCCAACCGGTTCGAATCGGATGGAATGACCTTTGAAGAGCCCACGGAAAATCTTTTCAGCTTCAACAACCCTTTTGGTGCCTGCAAAACATGTGAGGGATTTGGTAGTATTATTGGCATTGATGAGAACCTGGTGGTTCCGAACAAGAGTCTTTCGATCTATGAGGATGCCATTGCCTGCTGGAGAGGTGAAAAAATGAGTGAATGGAAGGAGCATTTGCTCCGGAATGCACATCATTTCAGTTTCCCGGTGCATAAACCCTATTATGATCTATCCCAAAGCCAGAAAGAATTGTTATGGACGGGAAACAGTTATTTCAGCGGCTTGAAGGATTTTTTTGCCTTTGTGGAGGAGCAGTCATTCAAGATACAATATCGGGTCATTCTCTCAAGATACCGGGGCAAGACCGTATGCCCTGATTGCAGAGGTACCCGTCTCCGAAAGGATGCCCAGTATGTCAAGGTCGGGGGAAAGTCCATCAGTGATCTGGTTTTGATGCATATTTCATCCTTGCAGGAATTTTTCAACGACCTGGATATTTCTTCCCATGAACTGCATGTTGCGGGGCGCATTCTCACGGAGATAAGGAACCGGTTGCAGTACCTCACGGATGTAGGTGTGGGTTATCTGACCCTGAACCGCCTCTCCTCTACTCTTTCGGGTGGGGAGTCTCAACGGATCAGGCTTGCCACGTCTCTGGGCAGCAGTCTCGTAGGTTCCATATACATTCTGGATGAGCCGAGTATTGGGCTGCATCCCAGGGATACGCACCGTCTCATAAAGGTGCTGAAAAGGTTGAGGGATCAGGGTAATACAGTGATTGTAGTTGAGCATGACGAGGAGATCATCCGGGCAACCGACGAGCTGCTGGATATCGGCCCCATGGCAGGAGTAAATGGAGGTCAGCTGGTGTTCCAGGGAACACTGGAGGAACTTCTTCGCAGCGGGGAGGGCCTCACCTCCGGATACCTTTCCGGAAGACGTATCATTCCGGTGCCAGCCTCGAGGCGCAGGTTTAAGGAATACTTCGATATTCTCGGAGCCAGGGAAAATAATCTCAAAGGAATCGATGTACGAATTCCCCTGAATATTTTCACGGTTGTTACCGGTGTCAGCGGCTCAGGCAAAACATCCCTTGTAAGGGGGATTCTTTATCCGGCCCTGAAGCGGATGCTGGGAGGACATTCAGAAAAGACCGGCCTGTTCAACCGGCTGGATGGCGATATTTCAAGGATTGCAGATGTCCAGTTTGTAGATCAAAATCCGATCGGCCGTTCCTCGCGGTCCAATCCCGCTACATATATCAAGGCATATGATGACATCCGCAACCTGTTCGCCGAACAACCCCTCTCAAAGGTTCGGGGTTATAAACCAGGGTATTTCTCTTTCAATGTGGAGGGCGGCCGCTGTGAGGATTGTGAAGGTGAAGGTACCGTAAGGGTTGAAATGCAGTTTATGGCGGACATCTTTCTTACCTGTGAGTCATGTGGGGGCAAACGGTTCAAGGAGGAGGTGCTGGACATCAGATATAAGGATATGGATATCTATCAGGTGTTAAATCTGACTGTTAACCAGGCTATTGAGGTTTTTGGCGAGGGAAAGCCTTCCACCACCGAGAAGCGAATCGTCGAAAAACTGCTTCCGTTGAAGGATGTCGGACTGGGCTATCTGGGACTTGGTCAACCCTCAAGCACACTAAGCGGTGGAGAGGCCCAACGTGTAAAGTTGGCTTCATTCCTTACCAAAGGAGCCAGTGACAAACCTACACTTTTCATCTTCGACGAGCCTACCACCGGGTTGCATTTCCATGATATCGGCAATTTACTTGCTGCATTTGATGCATTGATTGAAAAGGGACACTCCATAATGGTCATCGAACACAACATGGAGATCGTGAAATGCGCCGATTGGATCATTGATTTGGGCCCGGAAGGGGGCGATGAAGGAGGTGAGGTGGTCTTCACCGGAACTCCCGAAGAAATGATGAAAACCCCCACCTCACATACCGCCCTCTTTCTCAAAGGCAAAATCCCGGCAGATACTGACCGGTATGAGGCTCATATATACTAACTTTGTTACTATGCTCCCTGGAAAAACTGCCTTGAAAACCGCCTTCCTAACCTTTGGACTGGCTCTGTTCCTGATAATGGAATCTTGCGCTCCGCAAAAACAGGAAACGGATAAACCGGTCGTCACGGTAAGTATCCTCCCCCTGAAATATTTCGTTACTCACCTCGGAGGTGATATGTTTGATATTCAAGTCCTGATCCCGCCCGGTGCCAGTCCTGAGCATTTTGAGCCAACTCCCAGGCAGATTGCAATGCTTGCCGGATCCATTATCTATTTTACTGCGGGAACGGAGATGATCGAACAACCGTGGATGGAAAAAATCATAGTGAACTCCCCGGACCTTGAAATGGTCAACTTTGCGGATCATGTCGATACCCGTGGTTCTGACCCACATATCTGGATGTCTGTCTCACAAGCAAGGACAATGTCCATAATTATTCGCGAAAAACTCAGTGCGGCTTTGCCCTCACACCGGGATTTTTTTACCGCACGACTGAATGATTTTATGAAAGCAACGGATACACTTGAAAACAGGATTCGGCAGAGACTGGATTCGCTGCGTTGCAGGAAATTTATCATTTACCATCCTGCACTTACATCATTTGCCATAGATTTTGGCCTGGAGCAAATCGCACTTGAGGAGGAAGGCAAGGAGCCATCGCCAAAGAAAATGCTGGAGGTGGTCGAACGTGGAAAAGCAGAAGGCATCAGTGTGGTTGTGGTGCAGAAACAGTTTGACACTGTCCGTGCGGGTAATGTTGCGGACGAGATTGGGGCAGCGCTGGTTGTAATAGATCCTTTGGATGAAAACTGGGCTTCCCAGCTGCTCCATATCGCAGATCAAATCATGTTGAATCAAAAGCAATCAGGGGATCATGGAGCCGGGAACTGATATTCTGCTTCGGCTCGAGGGTGTAAGTGCGGGATTTGATGGGAATCCGGTCATTTCGGATGTGAACCTGACCATCAGGGATTTGGATTTCATGGGTATCATAGGGCCAAACGGCGGAGGGAAGACCACCCTTATCAGGGTGATCATGGGATTGTTACCCCTGATGGCAGGCCGGATCGTTTTCCCTTCAGGATCAATAAAAAACCTTACCGGTTATCTGCCACAGGTCAGCCATACCGATCTTGGCTTTCCGATCACGGTCAGGGAAGTGGTGCGTTCCGGCATCACCAGGCGGAAGATGTTCCGCCCGGCTCCTGGCAGAGAAGATATGGGCTTGATTGACCATGTTCTGAAACGGCTGGGCGTTTTGCATCTGGCCGAACAGGTGATCGGGCAGATTTCCGGAGGTGAAAGACAACGGGTTTTCCTGGCCAGGGCGATCATCTCCTCGCCCAGGCTCCTGATCCTGGATGAACCCAACTCTTATGTTGACAATGCTTTTGAAAGCGAACTGTATGAAATACTTCGGGAATTAAACCGTGAAATGACCATTCTGATGGTCACACATGACCTGGGTATAATATCTTCATACGTCAAATCCATTGCCTGCGTCAACCGGCAGTTGTTTTACCATCCTTCCAATATCATTACCCAGGAACAGCTTAGGTTTTATAATTGCCCGATCAAGCTGATCACCCATGGCGATGTACCTCACACAGTTTTGAAATTGCACGAAAACAAGGAAACATGACAGGCCTTCCCGGACTGCTGGGTCACTCATTTTTTCTTTACGCTTCTCTGGCAGCGGTTCTGGTCAGCATCATATGTGGTTTTCTCGGCACATATATTGTCGCCCGAAGGATCGTATTCATCAGCGGCGGCATCACCCACAGTTCATTCGGGGGTATCGGAATCGCACATTTTGCAGGGATCAACCCCCTGATGGGTGCGCTCGCTTTCAGCCTGATCTCTGCCTTCGGAATACATACCCTGTCAAGAAAGGCGATGCTCAGGGAGGATTCCGCCATAGCCTTTCTCTGGTCTTTCGGTATGGCCACAGGATTGTTGTTCATTTTCCTGACGCCGGGATATTCCCCCAATTTGATGGGCTATCTGTTTGGCACCATTCTCACCGTCAATGAGTCAGATCTGCTCCTCATGCTGATTATGGCCGTTGTGTCCGTTGCCTTTTTCACTGTTTATTACCGTCTCATCCTGTACGTCTCATTCGATGAAGAGTTTGCCCGATCGAGGGGCATCCCGGTATCGATGATCAATTTGATCCTGCTGGCCCTGGTTGCAGTAACCATTGTATTGAGCATCAAAGCGGTGGGTGTTATCCTCGTCATTTCCCTTCTGACGATCCCGCAATCCTCAGCCGGTCTGTTTGCCAGAACCTTTTCCGGAATGATATACTTGTCCGTTATCAATGGCCTGGCGGGATCCCTGGGAGGTCTGTATCTCTCCTATTACCTGAACCTGCCATCAGGTGCATCCATCATCATGCTGCTGGTAGTACTCTTCGGGTTGCAATGGATCATCAGGCGTACTTTTTCATTTCAACGATTAAGCAATAAAGGGAATCTCTGACTTTTCCGGTACAATCTGCCGTGAATTACTTCAAATCATCAGAAAACCATGAAAATGTTATTGTTTTTACCCGTGAGGCATTTGGCTTGTATTTGGGCTGTGAAATGTAACTTTCACCGTAAATTCAAGTAAAATGTATTTTGATTGGTTAATCCAATGACATGTTTTATTAATTTTAATGCCTGTTTCCTAGGGATAACCAGAAAGATATGAAAAAGACCTGTTCCGGAGCAGTTATCCTCCTCTTCGTATTGAATGGGGTGTTTTCCCAGGAACCATATTTCAGTCAGTTTTACAATGCCCCCGTATTCTATAATCCAGCAAACGTAGGATTTTATAAGGGATTCAAAGCCCGTATCAAGTACCGTAATCAATGGCCGCAGTATTTCGACGATATCAAGAACTACCTGTTCACTATGGATTTCGCCGAGCATAATCTTCCCGGCGTTGGCGGTGCGGGACTGGTATTCAATTCCAACAGGGAGGGCACAGGCTTCATCAAGAGGACATTATTCGGACTTGCCGCATCGTCGAGGATCAAAATCGGCAAAACATTAACCACCCAGCTTGGACTGATGGGCTCATTGGTACAGAAGCAGATTGACTACGAACAATACATATTCAGTGATCAGCTGGATCACAGGCATGGCCTGATCTATCCCCAGTCTTCATTCGAGCCCGGGTCGGACAATAAAGTCACCTATCCGGATCTCACCCTGGGGTGGATGGGCAATTACATGGAGGAGAATACCAGCTTCACCGTGGGTCTGGCCGTTCATCACGTCCTCAAACCGGACGAATCGTTCCTTGGTCTCGGATCCTATGTGCCCCGCCGTTGGATCGCACATACCGATCTCATTTTCGTTCAGAGGAGAAATCCCAGAAAGGGTTTCAAGTTCAATCCCGCCATTCAGTACGAATACCAGGCAGGGTTCAACACTTTCTGCATCGGTTTGAATATGTCAAAATCAGCACTGTATACCGGGGTATGGTACCGCAACAAGCAATCTAATTTTATTGATTACCAGGCACTCATCCTTATGGGGGGAGTCAAGATCCCGATGGTGGATGAGGACTCACGACTGATCCTTACCTATAGCTATGACATTGGCCTGTCAGGTATGAAAGCGACGGGTGGTGCCCATGAGATCAGCATCAATTTTGAGTTTGACAGGATCAATATCTTCAAGAGCAAGTCGTATTTTGCCAATGATTACCCCATGCTCGAAAAGACCATGAGGTTTTAGCAAACTTTGCGTTTCCGTTTGTCAATAATACCCGGCCACAATAAGTGCCTCAGGTATGATGATTCTGTTCACCAGAATATGAGGTACAGCGCTCCTACAATGGCACATATTCCAATGGCTCCGATCTTGAATGCGGTACCGGTTCCGAACATACCTGGTTGCAGCTGGATGGCTTTTGTGCTGTCCTTATCCGGGGATGCCAGGCTGATCGCCACAGCCAGAGCCGTGAGCACCAGGAAAACGATACCCATTCTGTCAAGGAACGGGAGTCCCGGCCAGGTGAGTTTAAACAGAAATGAAAGGGGGATGGTCGATATGGCAACCCAGAGAGCTGCATCTGCCGAGGTTCTTTTCCAGAAGAATCCCATGCAGAAGATCACTACCACGCCCGGAGTAACGAATCCGGTAAACTCCTGGATATACTGAAATGCCTGGTCCAGGCTTCCCAGAAGCGGGCGGGAGGCGATCACAGCAACAATCAGGGCGATCAGGCTCGTGATCCTTCCCACGGGCACCATGGCCGTCTCCGAAAGGTTTTTCCGGATAAATTTCTTGTAAATATCCATGGTGAAAATGGTGGATGTGGAATTGAGCATGGATGCAAGAGAAGACACGATGGCAGCTGCGAGTGCAGCAAATGTCAGCCCTTTGAAACCGGCCGGCACGAATTCATGCAGCAACCATGGATAGGCTCTGTCTGAGGGCTCGATCAGTGTTCCCGTCTCCCGTGTCATCACGAAGGCTGCTATTCCGGGGATAACAACGACAAGCGGTATCAGAAGCTTGAGATATCCAGCAAAGATCACCCCTCTCTGTGCTTCGCGGATACTTTTTGCTGCAAGCCCTCTCTGAATGATATATTGATTGAATCCCCAATAGGAGATATTTGCGATCCACATTCCTCCTACCAGTACACTGATCCCAGGCAGATCCATATAGGCATCCTTCATCCCTCCGCTCCCGTCGGGGATCAGAAGCGTTCCTTTCTCGAGGATCATGTCAAATTTCTCGGGAGCATATTCATAGAGCCGTTTCATGCCCATCCATACACCTTCACCGGCTCCCAGGGTATCAAGGGCAAGAAATGTGGTTAACAGCCCGCCACCGATCAGGAACACGACCTGGATCACATCGGTCCATGCTACCGCGGTCAGCCCACCGTAAATGGAATATACCGCTGCAAACAATGCCAGGCCTGCGATACCTGCCATCAACGGCACGCCCATAATGGTCTTCAGCGCAATGGCCCCAAGGTATAAAACCGATGTCAGATTGACAAAGACATACACCAGCAACCAGAAAACAGCCATGGCGGTTCGAACCCTTCCATCGAAACGGACCTCAAGGAACTGCGGCATGGTATATATCTTTTTCTTCAGGAAAATGGGAAGAAAGAACTTGCCCACAAGGATCAGTGTGACAGCAGCCATCCATTCGTAGGAGGCGATGCCCAGTCCGATGGCATAACCCGATCCGGACATCCCGATCATCTGCTCGGCTGATATGTTGGCGGCGATCAGGGAGGTTCCAATAGCCCACCAGGGAAGCGCTTTCCCGGCCAGAAAATAATCCTGTGCAGTTCTTCTGGTCCCTTTTTTCCGGCGGGAAACCCAAAGTCCAATACCGATGATCAGAATGCCATACAGGGAAAATACCCCATAATCCACAATCGTAAATGACTGTTCATCCATTTTTTACAGCCCATTATTTGAACCAGCACATGAAATGCCTTTGCAAGTAGTGGGTCACTCCGGAATCCACAGCCTCGCAAAGCGGAGCAGCAGCTGTTTTTGCCCTACGGTCTGGAAAAAAACCACAGCTTTTTTATTTATACCGCTTCCTTCCACGCTCAGCACCTTGCCCCTGCCAAAACGTTGATGCTCTATCTCGAGCCCCGGTTGGATCCTTTCGATCATTTCCGGATCCGCAACGTGTGACTCCCAACCCCGGTCCGTGATCTTTTTCAGCTTTTGTTTTGGTTTCCCTGCAATCTGATTCAGGTGCCTGCCCATTGAATTCATTGTCGTGCCTTTTTCCCTGCTCCGGTAAAACGCACCCTGATGATCCAGGAACCGGTCGTCAATTTCGTCAATAAACCTGCTAGGCTCAGACATGATCACTTCTCCCCAGCGATAGCGGCTCTCGGCATAGGTAAGCAATAGGCTCTTCTGGGCACGTGTAGTAGCCACATAGAACAACCTCCGTTCCTCCTCAAGCTCAGACCGGGTATTGAGTGACTGGAAATTTGGGAAAAGATTCTCTTCCAGTCCGACGATCACCACATGCGGAAATTCCAGCCCTTTGGAAGCATGTACCGTCATCAGGGATACGGTGTCTGAGTCCTGCTTCAGGTTGGTGTCAGCATCGGTGACAAGCGCAATCTCCTGCAGGAACATATCGAGTGTACGTGTTGCGCTCTCCTCCTGCTCATCCGACACACCGGGAACCATATCATGCTTCCTTTCGGTAAAATCCTTGAGGGCATTCAGGAGTTCTTCCACATTCTCGAAACGGTTGATACCATCCTGAGTGCCTTCGTTGAACAGTTCTTTCATAATCCCTGATGAACCGGCGATATGCTTTCCAAGCTCGAAGGCATTTTTCGTTTTCAGTTGTGCATTAAAGCTGCGGATCATGGTCGCAAAATCATGGATGCTCTTTGAAATGGCAGTGCCAGGTTTGAACCGGAAAGTCTCGCAATCTTCCATTACCGCAAAAAGGGGTACATCATGCTCATCGGCTGCGACCAGGATCTTTTCAACCGTTGTTTTTCCAATTCCACGTGTCGGATAGTTGATGACCCGTAACAGGGCTTCTTCATCATATATGTTGACGGCCAGTCGGAAATAGGCAAGAATATCCTTTATCTCCTTACGTTGGTAAAACGACAGACCGCCATATATCCGGTAAGGAATGTTCAGTTTCCGCAACGCTTCCTCTAAGGCTCTTGATTGTGCATTGGTGCGGTAAAGGACGGCAAATGCATGGTTTGGGAGTTGCAGGTTCATCTTTTGCTCAAAGATGGACTGGGCTACCAGCAAGCCCTCCTCTGTGTCGCTTGCAGCCCTGAACACCCGGATCCGCTGGCCTTCTTCATTTTCCGTCCATATTTCCTTAAATATCTGCTCCCTGTTGTTTTTGATAATGCTGTTGGCAGCCTGAACGATGATCCGGGTACTCCGGTAATTCTGCTCCAGCTTGAAAACCCTGGCATCGGGATAATCCTTTTTGAAATTGAGGATATTCTGAATATTCGCACCCCTGAAAGCATAAATACTCTGTGCATCATCTCCCACCACGCAAATGTTCTCATCATTGGCAGCCAGCTTTTTCAGGATCATATACTGCGCATGGTTGGTATCCTGATATTCATCCACAAGAATATACCGGAATCGATTCTGGTATTTCACCAGGAGATCAGCGTATTCCACCAGCAGTATGTACATATTCAGCAGCAGGTCGTCAAAATCCATGGCAGAAGCTTTCCTGCAACGTTTGTCATACCATTGATAGATTTCTGCAAACCTGGGTTTGCCCGCGAGCTGATCCTGCACGCGAAGTTCTTCATTATCGAAGTATTCCCGGGCAGTGATCAGGTTGGTTTTGGCACCGGATATCCGGCTCAGCACCCAGCCGGGAGCATAGACTTTATCATTCAGGTTCTGTTCCTTGATGATGGACTTGATCAGGCGCTTGCAGTCATCAGTATCATAAATAGAAAAATGGGAAGGATATCCGATCCTTGATGCCTCCGTTCTCAATATCCTGGCAAAAATGGAGTGAAATGTGCCCATCCAGACATTTCGTGCCACATCGCCACCGATCAGTTGCACGATCCGGGTTCTCATTTCTCTGGCAGCCTTGTTGGTGAATGTAAGGGCCAGTACCCGGAAGGGGTCCACACCCAGTCCCAGGAGATGAGCTACACGGTAAGTGAGGGCCCGGGTCTTCCCTGATCCAGCCCCGGCCAGAACCATTACCGGTCCCTCAACAGCTTCAACAGCCTTCCGCTGTTCACCGTTCAAATCCGCGAGAAAATCTTTCACCCTGCGCGATTTGAGCCAAAAATAGGTCAATTCTGATTGCTGCCCCTAAAAACGGCAAAGGAAGTAATCAAAAAGATGTTCACACAGGCAATAAGGTAAATACTGTCAAAGGGATCATTAAAGGGGGAGCTTCTCGGTCTGGAATTTGAGTCCGATGGTATCCTTCATGATTACACGGACACTGGTGGGAAGAAAGGACCTCTTGTTAAGGATCGAAATGTAATGGCTGAGCTCAATATCGAAATTCACTTCTTCTCCCGGTTTCATGATGGCAGGAAAATGAACGGCAAGACTTCCCTTTTTTACCTGGAATATCCTGGATCTGAAACTGTGGTAAAAACGAAGGTATGGGCGAAGTACACGGATTTGTTTTTTGCCCGTGTTCAGAATGGTTACCGTCACTTTCCTTTCATTTTCTCCCTTCGGGTCAAGTGTTCCCAATACATTGAGTCTCCTGCCCGGCTTGAAAAGGAAAGAGATGATGAGCGCAGCGATAACCATTAATGCCAGTGCACCAATGATCAGATATTGAACGATCGAATTCGTTTCCATGGCGGAGGTGATTTTGGAAGCCGAAATATAGTAATAATCCTCAGAATGACAAATGAAAGGAAAAAAACCGATATAATAATCAACGGCTATCCGCGGTGTAATATTATTTTGGCAGAAGGAATGCTTCTTAGCACCCTGATACTTTTCAGGAGGGTCTTCCCGGGAATGCTGTACCCGGTAAGACCCGGGCAAGGAGCCGGTCATCCGTTATTCCTGACCTGGAACGTTAGATAGCCGTTAAGGGAGGCAAAGGATTTTACCGGGCCCTGTTTCCATAATGGAGCCGATAATCCGGGCCTCTTTTCCCATCTTAGTGAGTTGTTCGAGCAGGTACCTGCTGTCGTTCATGGGAAGGCTGATCAGCAGGCCGCCAGATGTCTGTGCATCGCAAAGTACGATCCGAAGCGATCCGGTGACCTCTGGATGCCACTCTACTGTGTGTTCGACGAACTCCATGTTCCTGTATGTGCCCCCCGGGACCACACCTTCAGTGGCCAAATCCAGAGCCCGGTCTATTATGGGAATACTGCCCGAACGGACCTCTGCGGTCACGTTGCTCGCCCTGACCATTTCCATGAGGTGTCCCATCAGTCCGAATCCGCTAATATCGGTGCATGCATGCACTTCCAGATCCTTCATGATCTGTGCGGCTTCACGGTTGAGATCTGACATAATCCGGATGCATTTCGATGATGTTTCACCGTCCAGCAACTCCCTTTTCATAGCTGTCGTGAGTATACCGGCACCCAGGGGTTTGGTCAGTACCAGTACGTCCCCTTTCAGGGCACCGCTATTTGTAAGTATCCTTCCGGGGTCTGCCACGCCTGTAACCACCATGCCGAATTTGGGTTCCGGGTCGTCGACTGAATGGCCGCCCAGGATCCAGATTCCCGCCTCACGGGCTTTATCGTGCGCGCCCTTCAGTATTTCCTTCAATACCTCAATGGGTAATCGTGAATCAGGAAAAGAGACAATGTTCAGAGCATATAACGGATCGGCTCCCATGGCGTAGATATCGCTGATGGCATTAGCGGCGGCCACGGCACCAAAATGGTATGGATCGTCCACGACAGGGGTGATGAAATCAACGGTCTGTACCACTGCTTTACCTGCAGGGATAGTAAAAACCGCAGCATCATCTGATGTACCGGCCCCCACCAGTACAGAAGGATCATCAGGGAGCGGCAGATCGGCCAGTATCTGCTCCAGTTTCTGTGGCCTGATCTTGCATCCACAACCCAACCCCTGTGTGTACCTGGTCAGATGAAATGACCTATGTTGCTGGCCGGGAACGACACCCTCAATCCGGCCCCTGAGCTTTCGTACCACACCCCCCACGATTTCGGCTGCACTGCGGATATCGTCTACTGTTGTGTTCCTACCCAGGGAGAATCGCACGGCCCCCATGGCCCATTCGTCCGGCACTCCCATCGCCTCCAGGACGTGGGACTTGTCGACCCGGTCTGCATGACAGGCAGCCCCTGCAGATGCTGCAACATCCGAAGCTTCAGCCAGGATCAGGTTGGCTTCAGTTCCCGGAAAGGATATGTTGACGGTATTCGGCAGCCGTTTTTCGGGATGTCCGTTCAGATGGATATCACCCAGCTGCTCCGCCAGGCTGGAAAAAAAGAGGTCGCGAAGTCGGATGATCCTGTCCTGATCCTCCCTCATCCGGCTCAGGGCCAGTTCCGCCGCCATGCCGAGACCGGCGATCTCGGGTACATTTTCAGTGCCTGCCCTCATATTCCTTTCATGATCTGCACCATGGATCATCTTCTCAAGGGGTATCCCTGCACGGATATACAATGCACCCACTCCTTTAGGAGCGTAAAACTTATGTCCTGCAATGGACAGCATATCCACTCCCAGCTCCTTCACATCTACCGGTATCTTGCCGGTGCTTTGGGCTGCATCAGTATGAAAGAGTATGCCATGTGCCCGGGCAATGTGCGATATCTCCGGAATGGGCTGGATGGTACCCACCTCGTTATTGGCGTGCATGATGGATATCAGTATGGTGTCCGGACGAACGGCATGCCGGACATCCTGCGGGTCAACCCACCCATAGCGGTCGACCGGCAGATAGGTGACGCGGATACCTTTTTTCTCCAGGTGACGACACACCTCGATCACAGCCGGATGTTCGATCTCGGAAGTAATCATATGCCTTCCTTCCGCTCCCGGTTTCATCATCACTCCCATGATGGCCATATTGTTGGATTCCGAGCCTCCGCTGGTGAAGATTATTTCCTCCGGCATGCAATTCAACAGGGATGCCAGCTGCGACCTGGCCTTCATGATTGCCTTTTTTGCTTCAGTGCCGTATTGATGCAGGCTGGAGGGATTCCCGAAATGTTCCTCGAGGTATGGTCTCATGGCTTCAACAACTGCGCGGTCCACCGGAGTCGTGGCATTGTAATCCAGGTAAATGGGCTTCATGTCTTTCAATTTAAAAACCTGCCTGATCGGCACATTCAACGGCAAGACGGGCAATTGCGACCGGATCATCGTCAGTCACAGTCAGTGTTCTTATGCGGTCGATATCTCTTTTGGTGAGACTTTTCTCATAAGCCTTGTCGTAATAACTTAACAGTATCTCCGCAGCACCGGAGTAATCCCCCTGATCAATAGCTTCCTTAGCGATACATGCCTGTTGATCACCCAGACGATTGACGATACGGTCGATGGCATCAGACAGGCAGGAATGGTCATAGCGGGCGTATTCGGCAAGTGCTCGTTTCAATCTGTATTCGAAATGGCTGTCAATGACAATGGTATTGGCAGTGCATATTTGCCGGAAAAGAGGATCAGGGATTCCCACTTTTCCGAGGCTGCGACTCTCATCCTCGATCCATATCCGCCTGGAGGAGTCAAGGGTATACCATATTTCATGAATATCATTTTCATATTGCTCATTGGTGGGTTGGGTATCCTGTCCCAGATGGCCGAAAACGGAGCCCTTATGGCATGCCAGGGTTTCAAGGTCGATCACTTGTTCATTGAGCTCCTGGAGGGCCTTTAATACCTCGCTTTTTCCACTGCACGTCATGCCTCCCAGTATCACCAGCCTGCCTGGCGTACCCAGCGACTCACGGATGAACGATCTGTAGGCCTTATATCCTCCCTTAAGGATCATGGCCTGGTATCCGGACATGTTGAATAACCACCCCAGCGCCTCACTCCTCATCCCTCCACGCCAGCAATATAACAGAAGACGGTTATGATGAATGATGCTTTTAAGTGTTTTAACATACCCTGACAGCTTGGGGCCTGTAAGGTCCAGTGCCCTGATCAGCGAAGCATCCCGGCCTGAATGGTGGTAAAGGGTCCCTACCTCTGCACGTTCCTCGTCTGTGAACAAGGGTATATTGAATGCCCCTGGAACATGCCCCTTCCGGTATTCGGACGGGGAGCGGACATCCACTACCGGAATGGTCTCCTTCAGGTACATGAATTGATCACTTTCTATGTCACGGACAATCATACGTATCTGTTTGGGGAACATATCGGGTTCCATGCCGGATGAAGAATCGAAAAACTCCTGACTGCCTCCATATGGACATCAACGAATAAAACCTCCGTGTAAATATTCCCTGCAACTATAATATCAGATTATCCTGCCTGACAAATTTAAATAAACAAATGATTATTTTTGTCTGATTTACAAATCCATTCTACATGAAAAAACTTCTCCTTTCAACCGGTTTGTGCATGCTGGTCTGCACTATCGCGCAGACGGTGTGGTCCCAGAATTATGTCAACACACAGCCTGCCGATAAGAACGTTATCCTGGAAGAGTTTACGGGGGTAAAGTGCCCCAACTGCCCTCAGGGACACCAGATAGCCCAGCAGATCATCCAGAATAATCCCGGCAGGGTTTGGGTGATCGGATTTCATCCTTACAATTCCAGCTACACCCAACCCTACCCGAACGATCCCGACTTCAGGAGGCATCACCCGGATTCTTTATATATGACTCCCTATTGCGGCACCACCCGGTTCATGCCGAGTGCGTTCATCAACAGGAAGATTTACGGGGGAGAGAGGTTGCAGTCACGCACAGTCTGGGCCTCCTATACGACCCAGCATCTGGGCGAACCATCACCCGTCAATGTGGGTCTGGCAACAGACTATGACAGTATCACCAAACAGCTCGCGATCACGGTGGAGATCTATTACACGGCTACGATGAGTGATCCCAACACGTTGAACTTAGCCCTTACTGAGAGTGGGCTGATCGCCCAGCAGTCGGGAGGCAGCACGAACTATGTCCATAATCACGTGTTCAGGGAAACATTTACCGCCCAATGGGGTGATCCGATCACGGAATCCACCGCACAGGGAAGCTTCATTGAGAAGTTCTTCACATATGACAATACCTCTATGGAATATAATATGGAAGAGTGCGAGGTGATCGCATATATCGTGAATGCTGCCAGTGAAGAGGTCATGTCCGGGATCGGGGTTCATGTGGGTGAATACACCAGTTTTACCCCTCCCACAGCGCAGTTTACCGTTGATGACCCGTATGTGCCTACAGGTGGAAGCGCACAGTTTACAGACATGTCCACCGGCGGACCCTCATCCTGGGATTGGACTTTCGAAGGAGGAGACCCTTCCACCTTCTCCGGCCAGATTCCTCCTGCCATTACCTATAACTCCCCGGGTGAATTTCAGGTGAGTCTGACGGTGACGAATATCAACGGCTCCAACACCGAAACAAAGGAAGATTTCATTCACGTGGCTGATGCACCGGTAGCCAATTTCAGTTATACCATGACATTCAACCCGGATGAAACGGTGGTCGATTTCACTGACCTTTCCACAGGTGATCCTGCCTTATGGGAATGGACATTCGAGGGCGGCACACCTCCCACCTCCCTCCTTCAGAATCCCTCCGGGATCGTCTATACCATACCCGGCAATTATAACATCACCCTGACGGTGATCAGCCTGTTTGGCACAGATACCAAAACAGAAGAAATCTGGATCGATGTGATAAGCAGTCTTACAGAAGAAGAATGGGCCGGGGCAAAGATCTGTCCCAATCCATGCAACGGTGTGTTCCACATTGCACTGCCTGACGGATCCTTAGATCGGGTTCAGATGTGGGACAGTAAGGGTGTGCTGGCAAAGGATATATCCCATAGGTCACAGTTTGAAGAGCTCATCATCGAGCATCATCAGCCGGGTATTTATTTCCTTAGGATTCACTCCACACAAGGAACGATTACAAGGAAACTCGTTATCCAATAGGAACGCGGCTTTTGAATCGGCGCTTATGCCTATTGAAAATCCTTTCAGAATGCACTTGAACTTCCTGAGCTTTGCCCAATGAATGCCTTTTGCATAGATACAATCCCGATGGATATGAAAGGCGGGAATTCTTCCTGAGTTCGGCAATATAACAGGATAGAACGGCGTTGATCTGTTTAAAGCAAATGATGAATTTATTGCTGCCTTACTGGCAGTGAGAAACCAGGGCAGCCACATAACGGCAATGTCATCACCAATACGGGTCCGTCATAAAACGAACTGCAAACGGGATGATACCCGGTTGGCCTGCCAAACCTTCGGTGATTTCCCGGCACGCAGACGATATGTTGACATCATGTATGGTATGTTTTCCGGAGATTGTGGTGCAGATAGGATCACTCATAACCTTGAAAAATTGAAGGCTGGCGATTCCGGAAGGGGCAGCCGGGTACCTGAAAATAAAGGATCATGAAGCGGTCTATCTTAATTCTTTTATTGGCACCTGTCTCTGTCCTGATAATAGGACAAATGCCGGCATCATGCCAGGATCGTACAGCAGAGGTCGCAGGTGATTTCTGGTTTTCCAGGACGGGTAAAACGGGTGGGCTCTATCCTTCCGGGATGGTTCATTCCGTTGGTCTCCGACCGGCGATAGGTATCTACAATGCTTTCGACACCGGCTTCATCCTGATCAGCGTTACCGGCATGCACCCTGAGATTCTGGGATATTCCACGGAGTGTCTTTTCGATCCCGCCCTGATCCCGCCCGCCATGAGCGTGCTGCTGGAGGCCTATGCCGACCTTATCACAACACGGCAGGAACGTGACAAAGTGCTGGACCTGGAAAAGGTCAGGGAATCCGGAAACCATGGGCCGGAATCATGGCGGGTGGGGCCACTGCTTGCCACATACTGGGCTCAGTCCTGCTATTACAATGATTCATGCCCGGCAGATACGGCAGGCTATTGCGGGCATGCCCGTGCCGGGTGCGGTGCCACGGCCATGGGACAGATCATGAAATACCATAATCATCCCGCATCAGGATATGGTGGTCATGAATACGATCATCCCATGTATGGAACTCTGGGCGCAAATTTCGGGGCGACATATTACGCCTGGCAGGATATGCCGGATGTGTTGAACAGCAGCAGCCCGCCGGCCTCGGTCGCTGCCGTGGCCCAGATCCTTTTCCATTGCGGTGTGGCCGTCGAGATGGATTACGGTCCACTGGCATCCTACTCGGGAACCACCAGCATCCGGGATGCATTTGTCAAATATTTCCGCTATTCCTCGGAAGGGCAGTTATTAAATATCAGCCAGTTCCCCGACACGATCTGGAGTGAAATGCTCAGGGCTGAAATCGATGCCGGCAGGCCGGTGTTTTATGGTATTTCATCCGGGACAGGAGGACATTTCACTGTTCTGGACGGATATGAGGGGGAGTATTTCCATTTCAACTGGGGCAATGCCGTCCAGGCAGGATATTTCAAGCTCCTGTCAGAACTGCCCGTGGTTCAGGAGGCGATCATCCGGCTGATGCCCCTTCCAGGATCATGTGACAGCGTGGCCCTTTTCCTGGCCAGAGACTGCATGATCGACGACGGCAGCGGGCCTTATCCCTACCCCTCGCTCCAACACTGCATCTACATGATTGCAACTCCCGGATCCCAGTTCATTTCTTTGGTGTTTGGTAATTTTTCCACCCAATCCGGTGCCGATTACCTGTATATCTTTGACGGATCATCACCATTCAGCCCCCTACTGGGAAAATTTTCCGGGAACAACCCCCCTCCTCCGGTGATCTCAAACAGCAGCAGTCTCACCCTGGAGTTCATTACCGACGGTTATATAACCGGCGACGGATGGAGCGCATGGTACTCTGCCCACAGCCCATCCGATCTTTGCAACGGATTGACCCATATCACCGATTCGTCCGGCATTGTTGAGGACGGCAGCGGGCCGGGCAACTACCTGAACCACCAGGATTGCTTCTGGTGGATCCATCCTGCGGATGCCAGCTCCCTCACATTGAGTTTTCTGGAATTTGACACCGAATCCAGCGCCGATTACCTGAGTATCTTTGATGGGTATTCCATGTCAACCTCCGCCCTGCTTGGATCCTTTGCAGGAAACCAGCTGCCGGCTTCCCTGTCCAGTACCACAGGATCGGTGATGCTTCACTTCAATACCGATTTCTCCACGGTCAGGCCGGGTTGGAGAATGGAATACAATGCATCATTTGAGAAAATCATCCTGAATCTGAAGATATTTCTTGAAGGGCCTTTTGATGCCGGCATCATGAGAACCGACCTGAACCCCGCTGACATACCCCATTCTCATCCCTTTTCCGGCCACCCGTGGAATCATTTTCTTCCCGCATCAGTGGCTGCTGTTCCCTCTCCGGGTGTGGTCGACTGGATCCTGCTGGAGATAAGGGAAACCCCCTACGGGGCCGATTCTGCCACATCAAAAACCTGTACCGGCAGGAAACCTGCATTCCTGATGTCGGACGGCAGTGTCAGGGACCTTAATGGAGCCGATCTCTCCTACTTCAGCACCGAGATATCACAGAATCTATTCGTAGTGGTGTGGCACCGGAATCATTTGGGAATCATGAGCTCACAGCCGCTTCCGGTCAGCGGCGGCATATATTCCTACGACTTTTCAACCAGTGCAGTCCAGGTATACGGCGGAATGACCGGATACCGGGAACTTGCACCCGGGCTCTGGGGCATGGTCTCATCCGACGGAAATGCCGACGGGCAGATCAATCAGGCTGACAAACAGGATGTATGGACCGTTGAGGCAGGTCTGTCGGGATACCGCGCGGCCGATTTCAATATGGATGGCATGGTGAACAATGAAGACAAGATAGAATACTGGGCGGTAAACAGCGGCATGGGAAGCCAGTGGCCGGATCAGACAGGATTGCGGGCCGCTGTTCCGGATTGACCATCCCTTAAGTTTATGAGGAATTTCAGCGTATCCACATCGTCGGCCCAATCCCAGAGCCTCGGCCTTTGCGCACTTCCCGGTGCTGATGTGCCGGCCATAATTTCCTCACTGCATATCACACACTGCAACCTGTTCCTTTCCGACCGGATCCATTCCTTCACATCCCCCATGCTGTCATAAAAAAAATAGTGCACAACAGAGACAGGGGATGCCAAAGCATCATCCTGCTTAAGCATCAGGTAACCATTATCAAGGTGGGTGTCACCATTGATCAGGTAAACCGCCTTGTAATATTCGTAATTGTTCATATATTTATGATGGTCCGCCACAAACCTGTATTTACCGGTGAAGTCGAAAAGAACGGCAGGATCGAATCCCACAGGAACGAACAGACTGGAAACACTTCGGCATCCCAGTCCGAAATAGAGGAAGATGTCATCGGCCAGGCCTTCCCAATCAGCACGGTTTTCCCTGCCCGTGATCACAGCCGCTCCATTCCGGTTCCTCCGGATGATGTGAGGATATTTTCCGAAATAGTAATCAAAATACCGCGCCGTATTGTCGCTCCCGGTAGCAATAACGGCGTCAAACCCCGATATGGTATCTTCGGTAAACCGGATCATCGGCAAAAATCCCGGCTCTATTTCCGTCAGCACCCTGGCGAGGCCTGGCAGGAGAAAACGGTCGTCATGGCTGAGCTTTCCGATCACACTGTTGCCTGAAACGAGGACGCTGATGAAATCATGGAAACCAGCCAGGGGTATGTTTCCTGCCATGACAAGTCCTACGGTTTGAGGTAATTTTTCCGTATCCAGTTCACCGGCATATGGGCGGAGCCAACGGTCCAGCTGTTCCTCCTCCAGCATTTCCGCAATGGCAGCTATGGAATGGTGAATGAAGGAAGGAATGAACCATGGATTGACTTGAGAAGCCCTGCTTAACGATTCCATGAATCCGGAAACATGTCTGTCCGGAGAGGTCTCGCTGAACCGGACAACCTCCGGCCGGCGCAGCCAGAGGCCAAACCTGATAAATGCATCCCTTCGTTTTTCGAAATCAATCATCGCTCATCTTGCATATTTCAAAAGTACACAATCTCGGGCCGGAAGATCCATTCAAAGGCTTTCAAATTATCCGGAATAAAAAAATTAAAAGTCCATCTCATGGAAGCAATCATTTTAATTGTTTTATTTTTGCCTCAGAACAACAAACAAACTCACAAGGAATAGATTCAGTCAATCCCTTATCCTATGAAAAAGCACAATTTTTACGCAGGGCCGTCCATTTTGCCTCAATATACCATACAGAATACGGCGCAGGCTGTGATTGATTTTGCCGGTACCGGGCTATCAATCATGGAGATTTCCCACAGAAGCAAGGAATTCACAGCGGTTATCGAGGAAACCCAGGCATTGTTCAAGGAGCTGCTGAACATTCCTGATGGTTATTCCGTCATTTTCCTTGGAGGCGGAGCCAGTCTTCAGTTTGCGATGATACCATTCAATCTGATGCGTAAGAAGGCTGCCTATCTGAATACGGGTGAATGGGCCACCAAAGCCATCAAGGAAGCCAGGTTTTTTGGAGAAGTGGAGGTGGTGGCATCCTCAGAGGACAGGAATTTCTCCTATATCCCCAAGGATTTCAGGATACCCACTGATGCCGATTACTTTCACATCACGTCCAACAACACCATTTACGGAACAGAGATCCGTCATGATATGGACAGTCCTGTAACACTGGTCGCCGACATGTCGTCGGACATATTCAGCAGGCCTGTTGATGTATCCAAATATGGTGTCATTTATGGTGGTGCCCAAAAGAACCTGGCACCTGCAGGTGTCACCTTCGTCATCATCCGGAATGATATCCTGGGAAAGACGGAACGTCAGATTCCCACGATGCTCAATTATCAGACGCACATCAGTAAGGGATCGATGTTCAACACTCCTCCCTGCCTGACTGTCTTTTCCGCACTTCAGACGCTCAAATGGATGAAAGATCAGGGAGGTGTTCAGGAAATGGCAAAGCGCAATGCTGAAAAAGCCGCCATTCTCTATACGGAGATAGACCGGAACAGGCTTTTCCGGGGTACAGTGGCCAAAGAAGACCGGTCAGTAATGAATATCTGTTTTGTGATGAATGATGAGTACAAGGACCTGGAGAAAGAGTTCCTGGAAATGGCATCTTCACGTGGTATGATTGGTATCAAGGGGCATCGTTCCGTGGGCGGTTTCCGGGCATCCACCTACAATGCGCTTCCCAGAGAAAGCGTGGAAGCATTGGTGGAGGTCATGAAAGACTTCGAGCAGATGAAAGCATGACATATATCATTGAATCTTATCATCATGAAAAAAATACTTGTTGCCACTGAAAAACCTTTTGCGCCCGTTGCTGTGAAAGGTATCCGGCAGATTACTGAAGAAGCCGGTTATGTATTCATGCTGCTGGAAAAATATACCTCACCCCAGGCCTTGCTTGATGCTGTGGCCCAGGCTGATGCCATGATCATTCGCAGCGATCAGGTGAATGAGCAGGTGATCAGCGCCGGCAAGCAGCTCAGTATCGTTGTAAGGGCAGGTGCAGGTTACGACAATGTGGACCTGAAGGCGGCCACGGCAAGGGGTATTGTAGTGATGAATACGCCGGGTCAGAACTCCAATGCAGTTGCAGAGCTGGCTCTCGGCATGATGGTCTATATGGCCCGTAACCAATTCAACGGTTCCGCGGGCACCGAGCTGAGCGGCAAGACACTTGGTATTCATGCTTTCGGAAATGTCGGCAGACTGGTGGCTTCCATTGCCTCAGGATTCGGAATGGAGATATCGGCTTTTGACCCCTTCCTCAAGCCTGAAGATATTGAGCGCCAAGGGATTAGGGTGGTTCATTCCGTCGGGGATCTTTATCGCTCCAGCCAGTACATATCATTACACATACCTGCCAACGAACAGACCAGAAACTCCATAAACTACGAATTGCTCAGCATGATGCCGGAGGGTGCCACACTGGTCAATACGGCCCGCAAAGAGGTCATCGTTGAGGATGGATTGGTGAAGATGTTCAGGGAACGAAAGGATTTCAGGTATGTTTCCGATATTGCACCCGCATGTCAGGAGACCATTGCATCCGAGTTTCCCGGAAGGTTTTTCTTCACCCCGAAAAAGATGGGTGCCCAAACCGCGGAAGCCAATATCAATGCTGGTCTGGCAGCAGCAAGACAAATTGTCTCTTTCTTCGAAAACGGCGATACACGTTTCAAGGTCAACTGATCCAACCACCAGACCAGTTGCATCCCTGATCCGCATCCCATCGCTGGAAGAGAATTATTTTACCATATGCCACCGGGCAGAAGATTTTTCTTTCCGGAACCGTGAAAATCTGTGATCAACCAAAATCAGAGCCATATGGAACAGGAAACCGCAAAGGGTGATGTCTTTTTCAGATTTGAGGATCTGAGGGTTTACACCAAATCACTGGAATTTCTTGACTGGGTGCACCACAATACACAACTGATCCCTGAGCATGAAGCCCGGTTGATCATCAACCGTTTCATGGGATCGGCCCTCAGCATCTCCCTGAATATTGCGGAGGGTGCATCCCGCAGCAAGATGCAGTTTGTTTACTTTCTCAAGGTATCGAAAAGCGCCATAAGGGAGTGTGTGGTATACACCCAGACACTCCAAAAGCTTAATCTTTTCACAGATGATATGGCCGGAGAATCACTTGGACTGCTTCAGGAGATGACCCGGATGATCGGGGCCCTGATCACCTCCATACAGAAAGCCAATCCCGGCAAACGTGCAACTTTCCGCGAAGAATACCCTTCGCGCCGAAACGACAATCTGGACTAAACAAAAAACTATGGCAACAATCAAACCCTTCAGGGGATGGAGGCCACCGACTGAATTGGCATCACAGGTTGCTTCCCGCCCCTACGATGTATTGAACTCTGAAGAGGCCCGTGCAGAGGCTTCCGGTAATCCCTTTTCACTACTGCATATCATCAAACCTGAAATCGACCTCCCTTCCGGCACCGATATCTATTCGCAAACCGTGTATGACAAAGCGGTTGAAAACTTCAGGTTATTCCAGGAAAAAGGATGGCTCCTGGAGGACGATGGAGAATACCTGTATATCTATGCCCAGACCATGAATGGCCGGAAACAGTTTGGCATCGTGGCCTGTGCATCCGTCGGGGATTATATGAATGGCAACATCAAGAAGCATGAACTGACCCGGAAAGACAAGGAGGAAGACCGGATGAAGCATGTCCGTGTCAACAACGCCAATATGGAGCCGGTTTTCTTCTCCTACCCTGCCCACAGGGAACTCGATAATCTTGTGGCAGACTTTGTGGATAAAAATTCGCCGGAGTATGACTTTACAGTCATCGACGGAATCGGGCATCATTTCTGGGTGATCCGTGATCCGGAGACCATCCGCCGGATCGTGGAGATATTTGCGTCGATCCCTGTCATTTATGTTGCTGACGGACACCACAGAACAGCCGCTGCAGCATTGGTGGGTCACGAAAAGAAGCTGGGCAACCCCAACCATACCGGCCGGGAAGAATACAATTATTTCCTGGCCGTCCATTTCCCCGACAACCAGCTTACCATCATCGATTACAACCGGGTGGTGAAGGACCTGAATGGGCTGACAAAAGATGAATTGCTGGAGCGGCTTTCAGGAATATTTGTGATTGAAGAAAAAGGCATTGAAATCTACAAACCTGCCCATCTGCACAATTTCTCCATGTACCTCGACGGTCGCTGGTATTCGATGACTGCACGCACGGGCACCTATGATGACAGCGATCCGATCGGTGTGCTGGATGTGACCATCCTGTCGCAGCACGTCCTGGATCACATTCTGGGCATCACCGACCTTCGCACCTCGAAGCGGATCGATTTCGTCGGTGGCATTCGTGGCCTTGGAGAACTGAAGAGGCGCGTGGATAGCGGGGAAATGGCAGCAGCCTTTGCCCTCTACCCGGTATCCATGAAACAGCTTATCAATATTGCCGATACCGGTAATATCATGCCTCCCAAGACAACCTGGTTCGAGCCCAAACTCAGGAGCGGACTGGTGGTGCACAAACTGGATTAATCAGAGGAATCCGGAAGCATTTCAGGGGATTTTCCCTGTTTCGGGGTAATTACCGGATGATTACCTTTCTGATTGCACGGGTTTGCTCTGTCAGTATCACCAGCAAGTATACTCCGGGATTATATGATTGCAGGAACAGGGTGACGGATTTGGCTCCCCGCCCTTCGTATTCCCCGGCAATACGGCCGTCCGGGAATAACAGACTCATCTTACCGATGGCCTCATGGGATGTTATGTGGATGTATTCATCTCCCGGTACAGGGAACACCCGCAAACTCTCCGCATTGTTGCCCTGAACTCCCGTGGGCGGATTATCGATGGCAACTATATTGGACGGCTCCGATTCTCCGGCATCATAAACGGCGGTCACATAGAACCGATGCATTCCGGGGCATGTCATCGGACATATCAGGCACAGGGACTCCGTGGAGTCGCAAAGGGAAAAATACCCTGCGGCAGGATCACAATACATCCTGTAATATTTGAATGCCTTTCCTTCAGTGACACCTTCTGATCTGAAAGAAGGTTCACTGCCTGAAATGAGCGGCCTCGTTCCGGAGTATATCTCTGTTTCCGAGGAATAATCGCTTACGAATCCCATGAGTGCCCAGTTAAAGTCATAACCGTGTTGCTGAAACATGGAATACCAGGAACCCCATGGCATTTTGATCAGGTCGCCCTTTCCCGGAACAGCGGGACCGAGGTCCGTACCTGCCGGTGTGGAGCCGATCTGATGCAGCAGGGTATATCCGAACCAAAGGGTCATCCCTTCTGTGATCGGAACAGGATTGGACAATGCCACTTCATTCCAGTCATTCATAATGCCATTGATCACCGGCTGGCTGGAGATCATGTTGGTGCCGTCCGGCCCATCCCATACCGCAACAACGAAGTCGCTGGAGGGGGCTGATCCGTACCAGAAGAATCTCACATGGGTAAGGTACATTCCGGTATATGGCGCCAATTCTGACGGTTCCCATTTCGAAGCTGCCGAAAATCCGCCGCCTCCCTGCATACCGATACCGTTGCCCCCGGCCGTGGCGGTGTCACACCAGGTGAGCCAATGATCTCCGGCCTGTGGTGCATCCCAGCAGAGTTCCACACTGTCCGGCCATACAGTATTAGCAACCAGGTTTTCAGGAGGGTAGCAATCCTCTGTGATCGCATCCGCGCACACAGGATCCGATTCACATTCCGTGTAAACGGCAGTGACGCAGAAATGATACAGGCCCGGAGGAAAAGGTTCTGAAAAGGTATATGTGTTTCCTGTCACCTGAGCCACCAGGTTTCCGTTACAGTAAATGTTGTAGCCCTCCAGAACAAAGCCGGACTGCTCACTAAACTCCGGTTCATTTCCCAATACCGGGGGTTCAATATAAATGGAAATATACTCGCAGTCATTGACAACCACTTCAATTCCAGCAGGAGGCGTTGCCATCTGAAGCAGGATTTCCAGGAAAGTCTGGCCGGTAGTGGTCATCAGGAAGGGGCAATACCCCCCCGCATTGATGGTGAGTGTGTACAGTGGTGCATATGGCACTGTGACGGAAAAGCTGCCGTCAGCCGCTGTCATAACGCTGCAGGTTCCGGGTTCGATATGGATGGTCAACCCCCCGATCCCCAAACCAGTCGATGCATCCCTGACCTCACCGGAAAGGGTCACCTCTGTCGGGAGCAACACAAAGTCACATAGTGTCATCTGACCGGAATCTACCTGTATGGCATTGATGCTGTCGGAAAAGTAATGCAAAGCAGAGGCCTTTCCGGAATATTGTCCGCTGTCCAGGGTGATCTGATAACCTCCATCGGGACCGGTGATCACCGTCTCTTCACCCGGATCAAAAACCACAACGGCATAGGGTACCCCGTTTCCCGAGAAGCTGTCGGCTACAGTACCCGATACCACTCCCACATCGGTGAAACAGAAATAGAGCAGATGGTTGTCATAATGGCTGTTCATGCTGTAGGCACCGGCGGTATGCCAGCCGCCGTTCATCAACTGGATACCGCAATCGGAAGGTACGAATTCAATGCCCGAACATTGCGCCATATCCCCGATCGCGATCCGGAACCGCATGAACCCTTTGAATGCAGTATCCACTTCGTTATAAAAAACCGGTGACGGCGGTGCCTGGAAATAGGCCTCGGTCATCATGAAATACCGGTATGGCTGGTTGTCGGCAGTGGCCATGATCCCGTACTTGGGGTATCCGTATACATTACCCTGCAGGAGCTCCAACATTTCATAGGTGATCCTGCCGTTGGTGTTGATGTTCTGTCCAAAGGCATCCGTATTGTAATCGAAGTATATCCATAAAGTATGATGGTAGGTGCCGGTCTGGTTGCATTTCAATTCCACATCGAAGACAAGGGAGTCACCGGAAGTAAGCTGGGGATTGGCTAAACGCCAGGTAAGCTCCGGCTCCTGGCCTTTCACCATCATGCCCTGGAGGATGATCCAGGATACAATGCATAAAACTTTCGCCACATTCTTTTTCATAGGGTGATGGATGATGTATTCTGAATAATAAAATATAAAGATAAACAATATCTGGAATAAAATCAACCTTCCGGTCTGTTTTTTACCAAATGCCCGGAAGCAGAATGACCGGCGTCCTGGGGTCATTATCCCGCTTGGCTCGGCCGGGTGAACCTTTCCGGCACTCGCGGAGGGTTGTCCTGCATTACGGACACAAATTACAGATCAAAGAACATTGTGCTTATTTTTTTACTAACAGTGCAATTCTATAAAATGCATGTTCTGATTCGTCTTTAATTTGTGCATTTGTGGCATTTTTAGTGCCTTCATCCTTAAGTCCTTTCACAAAATGCGATCCCCATCCGCCCGGCATTAAGTTGATACCATTTACCGAAGGAGAGAACTCAATACCTGCACATTCCGTCATGTCTGCGATGGCGATCCTGAACTGCATGAATCCCCTGAATACTGTGTCGACTTCATTATGGCACTCAGGTAAAGCATTGATAAAGAAAGACTCTGTGATCATCCCCAGCCGGAAAGGCTGATTGTCTGCGACAGCAACGATATTATACTTCGGCAAGCCGTTAACAGAGCCATCCATCAGCTCCAGATTGCTCCAGGACACCTTTCCGTTTGCCTTGATGTTCTCGCCGAATGCCTCCGGTCTGTAATTGAAACAGACCCATAAACTGGTGTGGTAAGTTCCTGCCTGACTGCATTTCAATTCTATATCAAAGGCCATCGAATCACCCGGGAGTATTTCCGGGTTGGCAAACCGCCAGGTCAGTAACGGGAGAATGGTATCTTGTGCACAGGCAGGTTTTCCCTGAAGAAAAGCAAAAATCAGGAAAAACAGCGCTCCTGAAATAATCTTACCTGTATTTTTCATGGAAGTTTATTTTTGTTTTTAACCTATAAATATAAATACAATATATTATAAAGTCAATACTTAGTGGTGGTTTTTAATCAAGTGCTGTAATGAAAAGCAATGAATCCGGCGAGATCAACAGGGACTATCCAAATGAATCTCATGGACAATCCCCGGTAAAACAACCGGCTCACAAGTGATACCAGAAGTCCGATCATCCGGTGCTTTTGATTTACCCTATCATCTCCTGGATTCAGTATATTGAATCCTGAAAAAAAAAGAGGCCGCCCTTATGAGGCAGCCTCTTTGGAATGAAAAGTCAATGGGTGACTTCAAGTCATCCTGTGAAAAAGGATTAATTACTTGATCACCACCTTATAATCCATCCAGCCCTTCTCAGTCTCGATCTTGATGTAGTAGATGCCGGCCGGGAACCTGTCGGTCTCGATCCGGAGGAAGTTGTTGTCTACTTCGTCCTTGTCGAATACCAGGTGTCCCTGGCCGTCCACCATCATGATGCGCGACATGGTCAGGTCGGACTTGATGTTGAGCAGATCGGTCGCCGGATTCGGGTAGATCTGGGTCATAAAGGCATCCACCTCATTTATTCCGATAATCACATTCACTGTAATGGTATTTGAAGGTTGTGATTCACCGGAGGTATACACCGCTGTTACATAATACTGATAGGCACCAATACTTGGAACATTGTCGGTGTATTCCGTCTGTGTGGTAGTGCCGACCACGTTGAACTGGGATCCTCCCGGGTTCTTCCGCCAGACATTGTAACCCTCGAGTGCCTTGCCGGCATCCGGAGCCTTCGGGACGAAGTTCGGATCGGTGGCCAGGGAGAGCGGTACCCAGTTGTAGGACGGGGTTTCCTCCACCACGATGGGTTGCAGGTTGCCGCCTTCGGCCATGGTCACGAATCCCTGGATGCCCCAGTTGTAGTCGAATCCGGCAAGCTGGAACAGTGACTGCCATGTCGATCCTGTCGAGATCATATCGCCATATCCGACGATTGCGGGACCGGCATCACCTGCAGCAGGATGTGTTCCGGCATTATGGGTGACAGAATATCCGATCCACAGGGTCATTCCCGAAGTGATCGCAACGGGATCGCTCAGGGTAACCTCCGTCCAGTCATCAAGCACTGCATTGGAGACTGCCTGGCTGGTCATCAGGGTTGTTCCCGTAGTACCTGACCACACCTTGACTTCGAATGTCGCTTCCGGGGCATCGTTGAACCAGTAGAACTTGATCTTGGTCACAGATTGTCCCACATAGTTCGTCAGGTCATCCGGATCGTACTTGTGTGCGCAGGAGAATGTCCCGCCGTTCTGCAGGCCGATGCCGTTGGAGCCCACGTCGGCTATATTGCACCACGTTATCCATTCGCCGGGAACGCTCGGCTCATCCCATTCCAGTGGTACGGACAATCCGCTGCCCGGATAGGTAGTGGTAAGATTCGACGGTGGCAGGCAGTTCTCGGTGGTGACCGGGTCGGCGCATTCCTGCGGTGATTCGCCTTCATCGTAGACGGCGCTCACGCAATAGGTATGGCTACCCGGAGCCACGTTCTCATCCGTGTAGGTGGTGGTGCTGCTGTTGGTATTGGCCAGGAAGGCACCGTCGCGGTAAACCTTGTATCCCGTAAGGGCATCGGATTCGGTCAGTATCTCCGTGAAATGGACATCGTCGAAGTAGTAAAGGCACGGTCCGTTTTCGCTCCATGCAAACATATTCATCCCGCCCAGTTGGTTCAGGGTGCCGGTTCCGAAGGTGCCCGTGCTCCATACCCAGCCGTGGATCAGGTTGCCGTCGATGTAGAACTCGGCCCAGTCGGAATCGAGGTCCACATCCACTTCCATCTGCATCCATGTGTTGTAGCTGTATGTGAAGGTGGCGGCCGCCTGTGCTCCGCCGTCAATGCTTCCCACGCCCCCGACATCGAAGAACACCTGCATGCCCCATTGGCTGGTGGTGCCCGCGAAGTCCTGAAGCATGTTAAAGTAGGCATTATTGCCCTCGTTCACATACATCCAGAAACTCATGTGATAATGGCCAGAGGTATAATCAGGTATCTCGTAAACTGCATCGTTCGTTCCAGTAATGAGCACCGACTTCGTTGCGCTGTGAGACTGTGCATCGGAAATGACCGGATCCTCCGCTCCGCCGGGCTGGTTGCTCCATGTGGTCCATTCGGGTGACTGGAGTGCCAGGAAGCCGCCCACCGTGTAGGATTCGAAGTTATCCTGGTAAATGGTCGTGTAGCCTGCACCGGGCTCATCCCATGTGACGGTCACGTCGTTGCAGTTCTCCACCTCGGCCTGTACGTTCTGCGGCGGGGCCAGCGGATCCAGAGCCACATTCAGTGTGGTGGTCTGACCGGCAGACACCACCACACCGGTAATATTTGCCGTGGTAAAATTTGTCGCTACCACATTGACATCGTATGTTCCGGGGGCGAGGTTGATGGTATAGGAGCCATTGGCGCCTGTGGTCACGGTATTGCCGCCTGGGGTGAAGGTCAGGGTGGCACCCTGGATACCGGCACCGGTCGCTGAACTGGTAACCGTTCCGGCTACGGTACCCTGTGCAGGTGTCAGAGCGAAGTCTTGTGTCGTGGTCTGACCGCAGACAACCGTGATGCCGGTGACATTCTGGGTGATATACCCTGTCGCGGCCGCACTGCCGTTATAGGTACCCTGAGCGATATCAATCGTGTAGGTTCCGTCAGCTCCTGTGGTAAACATTTCGGTTCCGATGGTCACCGTCGCACCCTGGATAGGGTTGCCCGTTGTGGCATCGGTGACCACGCCTGTGACCGTACCGATCGGGTTGGGTACCAGGTCAAAGTTCAGCAGTGTGGTGCCGCCGCTGGTGATCGTGGCCGGCAGGGTCAGGGGATTATAACAGGTGGCCGAAGCCGTGACATCCCATGTACCCACAGGAAGTTCAAGTGTATAGGAGCCTCCGGTGGTCGTGGTTGTTGACCACTGTCCCTGAGGACCTGCTGTAACCGTGGCTCCCACAATGCCGAGACCGGTGTTGGAATCCTTGACAAAACCTGTCAGTGTGCCGGTTTCGGTCAGGAAATAGCTCATCAGGTCATTCAGGTAATTGCCTGCGTAATTGGGCGGTTCGCCATACAGCGTTTCAAACGGGTGGTTGGCGTCCACATAATACTGTCCGGCATCCATCAGCGGAACGGGGCCAGTCATGGCTACAAACTGGATTCCGGCCGTCGTATAAGGGTTGTCGATCTTGATCTTGAACCTCATGAAGCCCTGGAACTGAGTGGTAACCTTGTTCATCCAGTCATCATTGGGGATCAGGAAGTTCGCTTCGAAGATGATGGCAAACCGGGAGGATGTATTATCGGCATAGTTGACTATTGTGTATTTATCAAGTCCACCCTGGGTGGTAAGCCCGGAAAGGAGCTCCAGCTTCTCAAAGGTGATCTTGTTGTTAAACTTGATGCACTGACCGAAGGCATCCGTGTTGTAATCAAAATAAATCTGCGTGCTGCTGTGGTATGTTCCTGAGAACGAGCCCTTGAGTTCCACGTCGAACTGAAGGCTGTCGTTTACCAGCTGGATATTGGCAAACTGCCAGGAGAGCACCGGGTTCGGAGTCACCAGCGGATAGAGAACGAAATCCTGCATGGTGGTCTGGCCACACAAAATCACAACCCCTTCCACAGTAACACTGTGATAGTCGGGGTGCGATGCCATGACATCATAGGTGCCTGCAATGATATTGTCGATCATGTAGGAGCCGTCGGCTGCGGTGGTAGTGGTGTAGGTATCAAAGGAAACGGTGGCATTCTCGATGCCATTACCTGTCACCTCGTCCAGCACATATCCAGTCAGGGTTCCTCCGTCCGGGTCGAGGGCGAAGTCAACGGTAACCGAGCCGCCTGCCGGAACAATGATGCCGGTCTGGGTCTGGGTGACATAGCAGGTGGCTGAAGCCGTCACATCATAGGTTCCTGCCGGGACCGTCATGCTGTAGGTTCCGTCGGCCGCCGTCACAGCACTGTAACCGCCGGCCGTAACCGTCGCATTCTGAATGGGATTCGCCGTCACGGCATCCGTCACCGTTCCGTCGATGGTGCCGGAAGATGCCGTCGGGCTCAGTGATGCATCCAGAATAGTGGTGCTGTTGCACTCCACCAGAATTCCCGGATAGGTTCCCGTGAAATAATCCGGATGTTCAAAAGTCACCGTGTATGTATCCGGATCCATGTCGATGATCGTGTAGGTACCGTCAGCGGCTGTGTTTGCGGAGAAAGTGCCTGCCGTAACCACGACATTTTCGATGGGAAGCATGGTGGTGGCATCTGTGACGGTACCCTGAAGGACTCCATAGATGCTTCCGGTAAGGCTGAAGTCCACAGTGACGGTAGCCCCGGCTGCAACCACAATGCCGGACTGTGTCTGTGGATCAAAGCAGTTGGCGGTGGCGGTCACGTCATAGGTGCCTTCCGTCACCTGCATGGAATAGGTACCATCCGCAGCAGTTGTGGCGCTGAAAGATCCTGCGGTCACCGTAGCTCCTGCAATGGGGCCAAATACAATGTTTGAAACCGTTCCGGTAATAGTGCCTGGCTGCATGAAAGCAAAGTTCAGCAGATCGTTGTCATAGAGGCACTTGTAATCAGGAGGTTCTCCATACTTGGTCTCAGAAGGATGGGTGGCATCCAGATAGTACTGCCCGCCATCCATGAGCTGTACACCATTGTCCTCATCGACGAATTCGATGCCGGCCAGCTTGGACATGTCCTGAATCTTGATGGCGAACTGCATGAAGCCCTTGTAGTCCGTACCCACCGCATTCATGAACAATGAACTGGGATTCTGGAAGTTGGATTCGAAGATGATCGCGTACCTGAAGGGCTTGTTGTTGGCATCATTGACGATGCTGTACTTGGGGAGCCCTGCCAGATCCCCTTGCATGAGCTCCAGCTTCGTGTAGCGGATCTTCCTGTCCACACCGCCAATGCCGGCAATGTTGGTTCCAAAAGCCTCAGTGTTGTAATTGAAGTAGATCTGCGTGCTGCTGTGATATGTGTCCGCCAGACTGCACTTCAGCTCTACATCAAACTGAAGTGAGTCGCCCGGTATCACCTGGGCATTGGCAAACCGCCATGTCAGCACAGGATAAGGCTGCGCAGAGGTCACAACGGCAACCATTGCGAACAGCGCAAGAAACAGTAATCTTACATTCTTCATAATCGCACTTGTTTGTTTGGTTATAATTTTCGGTTTTATTCTGTGGAGGTATTCGATTAGTAAAGATACATTAAATTACACACATCAAAACACCGCACCCTGAAATTTTTCTCAAAAATATTCAATAATTGTAAAATCAAAAAAAAAACTTAAGAAATTCATCATTGGCATAATGCACTGATCCATTTCGCCTTAACTTCGAATGTCAATAAATACCAATTACAATAGCGGTTTTTGAATCTTCTTCATTGCGCTGATAGTAAGACAATCCTATAATGTCCACGGTTGCTTCACCCCAAACTGAACCGAAAAATGAAAGTCCAATTGACCGATTATAATATGATCAAAAAAATGATTAAAAACTAATCATTTGGAATAAAATTACAATGGTAATGTCTAATAAAATGATAATTAATTGTATAAATAATTAAAGTTTACAATACGACCTTTTATTTACATTTGTATCTTTTATGCAATTTAATTTTCTTAACAATCTCATATTCAGAATTTAAAAACGTATCACCTAATCTTTGTATTCAATTTAACATTCTAATATATTGTATAAGAATAAGTTATTATCCTTTTTTGAATAAACTAATATAACGCATAGGTGTTGTTTATCCGAAATTTCTGAATTTATGCCGATCTGCTTCCTTTGTATAATATATGCTAATCCGGATGTACAACCTTTTTTTTTACCTTTGTAAATCAGGAAATACAAACCGGAATTTCATCAGTATGACATGCATCAAATGGAAATGACTACCGCATGAGCGATTTCAGGGAACGTATCCGGATGATCATGGAGCATGAAGGGCTCAATGCCCGTGAGCTGGCAGCCGCACTCGATGTACAGGCCTCCGCTATATCTCATATCCTGTCAGGAAGAAACAATCCCGGGCTTGAGATGGTGCAAAGGATACTCATCCGATTCCCTGAGATCAGTGCTGACTGGATGATACTTGGCGAAGGCCCCATGACAAAGTATCTCCGGGAACAGCCTGGCCGGAAGGGGGAAGATGGAACACCCCCTACCCCGGCAATTTCCAGGGTGGAAAAGGATAATGAGGAAGAATCCGTAATGGAAAAAATCGTGATTTTTTACTCTGATGGCAGGTTCAAATCCTATGATCAGGGCGAATGACATAAATCCCTCCCTGTTACCTTTCTGGAAACAGGGAGGATCATAAAAGGGATTTATTTTGGTTTCCCGGTAATTCTCAGAAACGTTCCATCTCTGAAAAGAAGAAGGATGCCTCCACACGGGCATTTTCGTCGCTGTCGGAGCCGTGCACTGCATTCTTCTCGAGGTCTGTGCCATAAAGGGCGCGAATGGTACCAGGCTCGGCCTTTGCAGGATCGGTGGCCCCGATCAGACGCCGGTATTCATCAACAGCGTTGTCCTTCTGCAAAATCGCCGCCACGATCGGCCCGGACGACATAAAAGCAACCAGCGAACCGTAAAATGGCCTTTCACGATGGACGGCATAGAATCTCCCGGCCTGCTCCTCCGACATGCGGGTGTATTTCATGGCAACGATCCGGAATCCCGCTTCCTCTATCCGGGTGATGATGGCTCCTGTGTGTCCCTTGCTTACGGCCAGGGGCTTGATCATGGTTAGTGTGATGGTACCCGCCATAACTTTCCTGATTTAGGGCGCAAAAATAATATGATCCGTGAGAACATCAAAACGATAAGTTTATGCTATTTTTGATGCCCGTTCGATATGCAAGACCACAATCAACCCGAGTCCATAACGCCCGGTTTTTCAGAAGTTTCAGAACTTATCCGGAAAAACGGTGAAATCTGCATCATCACCCATCATAATCCGGACGGGGATGCCATCGGGTCAGTCCTGGCTCTTTACCATTTTGTTAAAAAGAGGGGAAAGAATGTCTGCGTCATTGTCCCCAACGGGTTTCCGCGATTCCTGAGCTGGCTTCCGGGTAGCGAACTGATCCTGTTGTATGACAGGCAAAAGGAACTGTGCGATTCAAGGATCCATTCCGCAGGGCTGATATTTGCCCTGGATCTCAACAACCCGAAAAGACTGGAAAAAGCCTGCGACGCGTTTTGTGAATCCGCTGCAAAGAAGGTTCTTATTGACCACCACCTGGATCCGGAACGCAAATGGTTCGATGTCGTCATCTCTGCTTCTGAAACCTCATCGACAGCCGAGATGGTTTATGATTTCATGAAGTCGGACGATCCCGGCCTGCTTGACCGCGAAATCGCACTGGCCCTTTTTACCGGTATCATGACCGATACAGGGTCATTCAGCTACAACTGCAATTATTCAAGAACTTACAGGATTGTGGCTGAACTGATCGATCTGGGTATTGATGCCGTGGATGTGCACCAGAGGGTGTATGACACATTTTCAGAAGACAGGCTGAGATTGCTGGGATATTGCCTGAGCCGCAAGCTGACGGTGATCCCCGAATACCGGACGGCCTATATCACCCTTACAAGAGAGGAACTGAAAGCACATCATCACCGGACCGGCGATACAGAAGGCATCGTTAACTATGCATTATCAATTGAGGGGATACGCCTGGCTGCCCTGTTTACCGAAAAGGAGGATAGGATCCGGATATCATTCCGTTCCCGTGGTGAGTTCTCGGTAAATGATCTTGCACGCAGGCATTTCCTCGGAGGAGGGCATAAAAATGCAGCCGGCGGCGATTCATACGGATCAATGGAGGAAACCGTTGAACGGTTCAGAAGCTTATTAAAGAAGTATCATTCCCTGTTGAAATGAAAGGAAAGGTGACATATCGCCTACTCCGTTTTCCGACGCTTTTGCTGCCGACCCTGCTTCTGATGGCTTGCCCCGTCATGCAGGAAGAAGTGCCCTCTTCAGAAGACTCCGGAGCGGATTGGGAGGAACACAGGTTGGATGCTAACAGAGAGCTTGTGAAAATTGAAAAGGAACACATCGAATCCTATATTTCCAGATACGGTTGGGAAATGTTCCAGACCGGGAGCGGCTTGCGTTATATGGTTTACCGTGACATTGACGGTCAACGGATTATCCCGGGAAGTACCGTACATATTTCTTTCACCATGGAACTTCTGACGGGAGAACAGGTGGGAGCTTCAAACATCAGAAAGCATGACACCTTGAGGATTGGTCATTCCATGCTGCCTGTCGGTTTGGAGGAAGCCCTGATGCTCCTGAACACCGGGGATAAGGCCAGGGTGATCCTGCCATCCCACCTGGCATACGGTATGACAGGCGACCCGGACAAAGGCATCCCATCCATGGCTTCCCTGGTGTGCGATGTGGAAGTGATAGAACTTATTGATAAACCTGATAAAACAAAATGAAATGAGAAACAAAACTATTCTGGCCGCATCAATCGTAGTGATCTTTGCGGCATTTGCCTGCACGCCTGGCAACAAGGAGATCAGCGATGTGCCGATCATCACGGAGATTGACAGTGTATCCTATGCCCTGGGGGTTGATGTGGGATCGAACATAAAGAAATCCGGATTCCCCGAGATCAATCCCGAGGCCGTGGCCAAGGGTTTTGCAGATGTTTTTGCAGAGAAAAAGCTTCTGATGGAACCCATGGACGCACAGGTTTACGTCAGAGCTTATTATGACGGGTTGATGAAGATGAAGAGTGAGAAGAACCTGAATGAATCACGCGATTTTCTTGAAGAAAACAAGGGCAAGGAAGGTGTGATCACAACCGAAAGCGGCCTTCAGTATAAGGTGGTTGAGCAGGGCAGCGGGCCCATACCCGGGCTTACGGATCAGGTAAAGGTGGCATACAGGGGCACCCTGATCGACGGCAGGGAGTTTGACGCGGCTGATGAAAGCAGCCCCGTCACCATGCGTGTGAACGGAGTGATCCGCGGTTGGACAGAAGCATTGCAGATGATGCCGGTCGGCTCGAAATGGATTCTCTTTATCCCTCCCGACCTTGCCTATGGTGAGAGCCCCAGGCGCGGCAGCATCATTGAGGCCAACCACGCTTTGATCTTTGAAATCAAACTGATTGAAATCGTGCCACAGAAATAACCGGAAGAGTCTGTCCCAACATCCCTTTCATTCCAAATCTTCGTTATGAATCTGCATGAATATCAGGGTAAATCGCTGCTCAGACAATTTGGTGTGACCGTACCGGAAGGAATTGTGGCCTTCACTCCTGCCGAGGCGGCGGATGCCGCCAAGGAGCTCCATGCCCGAACCGGCACGTTAAAAATCGCCATCAAGGCACAGGTTCATGCCGGGGGACGGGGAAAGGGAGGTGGTGTCAAAATTGCCGGCAATATCGATGAGGTACGTCTCTTTGCAGAGCAGATCATCGGCATGAAGCTTGTGACCCCACAAACCGGAACCGAAGGCAAGCTGGTCAGGAAGGTACTGGTTGAAGAAAATATATACTGCCCGGGGCCTTCCGACATCCGGGAGTTCTACATGAGTATCCTGCTCAACAGGGAGACCTGTAAGAACATGATCGTATATTCTCCGAAAGGAGGAATGGACATTGAACAGGTGGCTGCTGAGGCCCCGGAGTTCATCTTCCGGGAGGAGATCGATCCCACACTGGGATTGCAGGGTTTTCAATGCAGACGGATCGCTTTCAACCTGGGGCTGAGCGGCCAGGCCTACAAATGCATGATACGGTTTGTGGATGCCCTGTACAAGGCTTACCTGGGTACCGATGCTTCCCTCTTTGAGATCAACCCCGTGATCAAAACGGCGGATGACCGGATCATCGCCGCTGACTCCAAGGTGGTGATCGACAACAACGCACTGGTCAGACATCCGGAGATTATTGAGATGAGGGATCTGGATGAGGAGGATCCCATCGAGGTGGAAGCAGGTAAATTCGACCTGAATTATGTCAAACTCTCCGGAAATGTGGGATGTATGGTGAACGGTGCCGGCCTGGCTATGGCCACCATGGACATCATCAAATTATACGGCGGTGAACCGGCCAATTTCCTCGATGTCGGGGGATCGGCAGATTCCAAACGGGTGGAGGAAGCCTTCAGGATTATCCTGAAAGATCCCAATGTGAAGTCCGTACTCATTAATATCTTCGGCGGAATAGTGAGGTGCGACAGTGTTGCCCAGGGGATCATTGATGCCTACCGGAAAGTGGGAATGGTGCAGGTACCTGTTGTTGTCCGGCTTCAGGGCACCAACGCCCGGGAGGGAAAAGAACTCCTGGACCGCTCAGGGCTCAAGGTGCATTCGGTGATACGGCTGCACGAAGCTGCCGAGATGATTTCATCCATCCTGTCCTGATCGCTGGGCAGGCCTCAGGGTACGATGACATCAAGCGAACCCGGTTCAATACTCACTTTCAGGAGCTTGCCGAGTTTTACAGGATCACCGTCAATGTTGCAGTTCCTGTTCCTTCCCATTTTCAGAATGACTTCAGGCGACTGCATCACCTCGATATACCGTGAACGTTCGATGGTGCCGGAATACATCATCCCTGCCAGCAAAGGCAGCTGTAGCATGGGAGGTTTCCTGAGAATACAGATGTCAAGCAGCCCGTCATCCACGCGGGCGTGGGGAGCAATGGTAGTGTTGTAACCAAACTGATCGGAGTTGGCAAAAGTGATCAGAAGGGCGCGTGTACGTATGGTACGCCCGTTCACTTCAAGGCGGTATTTTTTTTGTCTGTACCTGGGATAGATGGTCAGGGCGATTCTCAGATATCCGAAAAATCCTCTGATCCTGCTCCGGGCGAAACGGCTGGCGATCGCTGCATCAAATCCCACACCTGCCAGGTTTACAAAGAGCCGGCCATTCACGAGTCCGGTATCGATCTTTCTCGTCCTGCCGTTTTGAATGACCTCAAGCGCCCTGGCCAGCTGTAAAGGTATGCCCAGATGCCGTGCCAGTCCGTTTCCCGAACCTGCAGGTACAATACCCATTTTCGCTCCTGTACCCCTCACCACCGATGCGACAAGGTTAACGGTACCATCGCCGCCTACAGCAATAAGGGTGCGGAATCCCTCCTCTATGGATCTGCGGCATACCTCCCGGACATCCCTCGTGCCGGACAACAAATGAAAACTGGTATCAAAACGGCTGCTGTCGACCAAACTGCGGATCTGAGATGCAAGATGATACCTGTCTCCCACCCCGGCCCCGGGATTGACAATGAACATCAGCCGCTCCCTCTCTATCCGGATCATATATACCGATCAGGCCTTCATTTACAGAAAATAACCTTGACGACCCGGGTAGCCTCTGCGTCATTTCCGGCTTCATCACTGACCGTGTAGACCACCCTGAAAGTGCCTGTATCTGCAGTATTGACCGGATTGTTCGCCTGTATCCGGCCGGTGATGTCTCCATCTTCATCATCATAAGCCGTGGCGCCCGGATCGGCATAGGGCATCCCCACGCATTGGTTAAACGGATTATTGCCCATAATGGTGATCACCGGCGGGGTTTTGTCCTGAGAGCAACCCAGAACGGAAAACATGAACAGCAGGGTCAGCATCAAATCCCACATCCGTCGTGTTCTGTTTCTCATCATAACTTTTGTTTTATTTACAGACGATCCTCGTTTTTTTCTCTAAAACCCCATCACAAATATAACGTTTGTACTTTTGATCCGGTAATTTCAATCGAAAGACACATGGAGAAAAAAGCCAGTGCCGGAAACCGGGGTGAAGGGGTCCGGTCAGATTGTCACATCACCTGCGAAATCAGGGAAGTGGGAGGCATCGAGTTAAAGCTGCAAAGCCGGGTAAATGCATTATTCGGGGAGGACATCAGGAATCAGGTCAACGCTATCCTTGATTTTTACGGTGTAAGGCATGCACGGATCGAAGTTGAGGATACGGGTGCCCTGCCTTTTGTCATTGCTGCCAGGATGGAGGCGGTATTGAGGACTCTCACAGGATCGGACAGGGAATATCTGCCCGCGATGTTACCGGAGAACAGGTTTGAGACCGAAAGGGACCGGTTCCGTTTCTCAAGGCTCTATCTTCCGGGCAATACCCCGCGCCTGATGATCAATGCAGGCATACACAAGCCTCACGGTATTATTCTTGACCTGGAGGATGCGGTGGCAGCCGACCGCAAGTACGAAGCCCGGTTTGTGGTAAGGAATGCGTTGAGGCAACTCAATTTCTATGGTGCAGAGCGTATGGTACGGATCAACCAGGTTCCTGCAGGGCTTGAAGATATTGAATATGTTGCCCCGCATTACGTGAACCTGATATTGATCCCCAAGTGCGAGAGCGCCCTGCAGCTCCGTATGGTCAACGACGCCATTGAGGAAATCCGAAGGAAAAGGGAGGTACCATGCAGGATATGGCTGATGCCCATCATTGAAAGCGCTTTGGGCGTTTTAAAGGCACATGAGATCGCTTCGGCTGCGGACAATGTAGTTGCCATTGCCATCGGCCTGGAAGATTACACGGCCGACCTGGGAACACGCCGCAGCCAGGAGGGAATGGAATCGTTCATGGCACGCTCCATGGTGGTCAACGCAGCAAGGGCAGCCGGTATTCAAGCCATTGATTCCGTGTTTTCCGACATCTCGGATATGGAAGCCCTGAAACAAAATATCAAAGTAAGCAAGTCCCTCGGATTCGATGGAATGGGATGCATCCATCCACGCCAGATAAAGGTGATCCACGAAAACTATGCCCCCGATGCGGCTGAAATAGAAAAAGCCATGAAAATCACGGATGCATTCATAAAGGCAACCCAACAGGGCCTGGGTGTGGTCTCTCTGGGAAGTAAAATGATAGATCCCCCGGTGGTCAAACGCGCACAGAGAACGATCAACCTGGCCGTTTCACTGGGCCTTCTGCCTGAGAACTGGCAAGAACAGATGATTGCACAAACGGAATCCAAACAATAAAAAGCCTGATTCATGAAGAAATATGACCACCTGACCAGGAATGCCGCCGGAAGAATAGTACCGGGAGAGATCAACGGAGAAAAGCATATTCCTTACAAGGGTGTGGGGAAACATATCCCTGACGGCCGGAAGTTTGCTCCCCGGATATATTCATGTGCGGACTATCCTCCGGATGGGAACAAGCTGGTGCCTGATCTGAAGGAAGCCCTTATCCGTGCCGGCATCAGGGATGGTATGACCATTTCCACGCATCACCATTTCCGCGATGGGGACCTCATTGCCAATCAGGTTTTTGATGCCGCTCACGAACTGGGAATCAAAAGCCTGCGCTGGTTTCCCTCAGCTTCATTCCCCTGTCATCAGCATGTGATCAAATATCTTGAAGACGGAACGATACATCATATCGAAGGAAGCATGAACGGTGCCCTGGGCAGGTTCTGTTCAGAGGGAAGGATGCAGGGCATGGGAGTGCTCCGTTCCCATGGTGGACGGTATCAATCGGTACAGGACGGTGAAGTGCGGATCGACATCGCAGTGATCGCAGCACCCACCGCAGACCCTTTCGGAAACGCCAATGGTGTGGAAGGGCCGGCAGCCTGCGGATTGCTCGGATTTGCCCTGGCCGACTCGCAGTATGCCGACCGTGTCATCGTGGTTACTGACAATCTGGTGCCTTTCCCCTGCATCCCCTGGCAGATACACGGGAATTATGTGGATTTCGTGGTAAAGGTGGACCAGGTGGGAATCCCCGAAAAGATCGTATCGGGTACCACTCAGATCACCCGGAGCCCTGACAGGCTTTACATCGCCGAGCTGACCGCACGTTTCTGCGATGAAGCAGGCATCATCCGCGACGGCTTTTCTTATCAGGCCGGCGCCGGAGGCACAGCCCTCTCCATCGGTAACTATTTCCGCGACATCCTCAGGAAAAGAGGATGGAAAGCCCGGTTTATCCGCGCGGGCTCAAACAAATACCCGGTCGAGATGCTCGAGGAAGGACTGGTGGATTATATCCTTGACGGCCAGACCTTCGACCTTGAGGGAGTACGCTCCATGAGGGAGAACCCGAATCATGTCAACACCAGCCCGTTTACCAGCTACAACTACCATGGCAAGGGCAATTTTGCCACCATGGTGGATGTCGTGATCCTGGGAGCCACGGAGGTCGACCTGCAATTCAACGGAAATGTGGTCACCCATTCCGACGGATACCTGCTTCACGGCATCGGCGGCTGGCAGAACTGCCTCTTCTCCAGATGCACCATACTTCCGATCCCCCTGTTCCGGGACCGTATCCCGGTGATCAGGGACAAGGTGACCACCCTTTGCGGCCCGGGAGAATTGATCGATGTGATCGTCACGGAAAGGGGCATCGCCATCAATCCCCTGAGGACTGACCTGATCGAAAAAATGAATGGCTCCGGCCTGCCCGTCAAAACGATAGATCAGCTCAAGGATGAGGCGGAAAAGATATGCGGAAAGCCCTCCAGCCCCGAGCTGGATGATGAACTGGTGGCAGTGGTCAAATGGGTGGATGGCACGGTACTCGACGCTATCAGGAAGGTACCCGTCTGAATGTCATGGCATCTGATGATGCCCTGAAGAAGGATGTGATCAATCGTCAGGTTTCACATATGCCTTGATACACAGGTTGACTTCCAGTGATTGCATGAGGCTGTTCTTTCCGCAGGGATGCCAGATCCCCGGCCACTTCCTGTGATCAGGCCCCACCCAGCATCTGTCTTCAGCCATAAGGGGATCGGAATACCCGCTGACATGTGTCTCAACGGGTATCGGCAGCGTCTGACCTTCACATGAGTAACGGATCAGGATATAAAAATCCTCACCGGTTTTTAATTTTACGTGGTCAGGCAGGGGGAAGGAGTAGTATCCGGCGAAGCTGCAAATGGTATCGGGTATCCCGGTAAGCCGGCTGTAAGGCTCAAGAGAGTCAGGAAATGCAGCAAGTACCTGTATCTCAAGCCGTGTATCCGGGTGATTGACAAAGGTGCCCACCCTGACCAGTCTTAAGTCGTTCTCTGCCGTAAAGCGTACCAGACCAGTGCCGTCAGGGCCGTCAAAACCCAGCCCCCGGTAAGCGCCGAGAGTATCGTAATAAAGTACCCTGAGGTCATCCCCTGACCGGATCCATCCCGGCCAGATGGCATTGTACCTGAGAAATGAGGAATCCTGGTAGGCAACATAGAAAAAACCCTCCTCCCCGAAAAGCACACCCTTGCTGTTCTGCACGATCCAGGCCCCCTGCCCGCATCGGGTCACGAGCGTGTCATTCCACCCCGCAATGGCAACGGCATGGTTGATCCTCGACAGACCGGAATAGCAATATACATGGGTAGTCGTATCGAAATAGGCGTCCTTGAAATACATCATGGAAAAGACAGGTCCACAGGTCATCAGCATCCTTTTGATGAGGCTTCTTTCTCCCGGGAGATACCGGGCCTGGGTGTATGTCACGGGGAGGCACGAATTGGGTATTTCCGGTGTGCCGTCTTCCGGTTGGCATATAAGCGGCCCCGAATGTCTCGCCAGATATGCCGTAACCATATAATGATTGCCTGATGATGTCCTTCCCGGATCAAAACCATGATGATCGATCAGATGATATTCCGAAAAGGTGCCGGCTTCTCCCAAAGCCTTGCACAGAGATGACTCCAGCACTGTCATGGCTGCACTTGCCCAGCAGGTGGAGGGCGAATGCACTCTGACTGGTGTCAGGCATCCTCCGTTCCTCATGTCATATAACCAGGGAAGCCTGATGGTTCCGGTGTCTGACATATCCGGATCGGGACACAACCATTCTCCCTGCCCCTGTAGGCACAGGGAAAACGCTGCCATGATAATCGTATGCAATATTCCCGGCTTCATCATGACGAAAATAACACTTTGCGGGCATCATTCCCTTTCTTCATCTTCAAGTTGCTGAAATATGCAGCTGCAGACACCTGAACAGCAGTTCATGCAGTTCTTTTGCAAACTTTTCAACATGACCTGTCCGTGCAGGATTTTGTTTATATTTTTACGGTTCACACGCAGCATCTCTTGAAAATGCCTGATTTCACTCACTTACATGTACATACGCAATATTCCATCCTCGACGGTGCCGCAAATATCAGCCAGCTCATCGGGCGGGCCCGCGAACTCGGCATGCAATCCCTGGCGATCACAGATCACGGAAACATGTTCGGGGTACTCAGTTTCTTCAACGAAGCCCGGAGACAAGGGATCAAACCTTTGATCGGTTGCGAGGTCTATGTTGCGGAAGGCAGCCGTTTCGAGAAGCGTGGGAAAATGGATCGGAGCGGTCACCATCTGATACTGATCGCCAGAAACATGACCGGATACCGTAATCTTTCAAGGCTCAGTTCGCTGGGTTTCCTGGAAGGATTTTATTACACGCCCCGTATCGATAAGGAATTGCTGGCTGTTTACAGTGAAGGGCTGATCTGCTCCACCGCATGTCTCGGAGGAGAGATACCCTCGTTGATCCTCGGCAAGGGAGAAGAGGCTGCGCAATCCGCCCTCGGGTGGTATATGGATGTATTCGGCGGGGATTTCTACCTGGAGATGCAGGATCATGGGCTGCCTGAACAAAAGATCGTCAACCAGACCATTGTACGGCTCGGCAGGAAGAATAATATTCCGGTCATTGCCTCCAATGATGTTCATTTCATCCATGCCGAGGATCATGAGGCTCACCAGATACTGATCTGCCTCAATACAGGTAAGGACATCACGGATGACACTGCACTCCAGTACACCGGACAGGAGTACCTGAAATCTCCGGAGGAAATGAGCCGTTTGTTCGCTGAGATACCTGAAGCCATCTCAAATACCCTTGAAGTAGCGGCAAAAGTGGAAGATTTCGACCTGCACCAGGAGGTGATCCTGCCCAGATTCCCCTTGCCTGAAGGGTTTGGTTCGGAAAGCGAATACCTGAGACACCTGGCCTTTGAGGGTGCAAAGCGGAAATACGGAAGCATTACCGATGAACTGAGTGAAAGAATCAACTTTGAGCTGAAGGTGATTGACAACATGGATTTTCCCGGATATTTCCTGATCGTTCAGGACTTTGTGAATAAGGCCCGGGAGATGGGGGTCATGGTAGGTCCAGGGCGTGGCTCGGCAGCTGGCTCAGCTGTTGCATACTGTACCGGCATCACCCACATTGATCCGATCAAATACCAGCTGCTTTTCGAGCGTTTTCTGAACCCGGATCGGGTCAGCATGCCTGACATCGACATTGATTTCGATGATGAAGGCCGGGAAAAGGTACTCGATTATGTCGTCAGGAAATATGGGGAGAAAAGGGTAGCCCAGATCATCACTTTTGGGACGATGGCTGCCCGGTTGGCCATACGCGATGTAGCCAGGGTACTCAAACTCCCGCTGCCGGAAGCGGACCGGATTGCCAAACTGGTACCTGAAAAGCCTGGTGTAAGCCTGAAGAAGGCTATTGAAGAGGTTCCCGAGCTGGCTGAAATCCATTGCGGAAAAGACGAAAATGCAAGAAAAACACTTACACTGGCCCAAACCCTGGAGGGATCGGCCAGACATACCGGCACACATGCATGCGGCGTGATCATCGGCCCGGACGACCTGATCAATTACCTGCCGCTCAGTACCGCCAAGGATTCCAAACTGATGGTAACGCAGTATGAAGGGAAGCTGGTCGAATCGGTTGGAATGCTTAAAATGGACCTCCTGGGCCTGAAAACACTTTCCATCATCAAGGATGCGGAACTCAGCATTGAAAAGAGACATGGGGTTAGGATCGATATGGATTCCATACCCCTTGATGATGCCCAAACCTTCGAGCTCTATCAGAAGGGAGAGACCATCGGAACTTTCCAGTTTGAATCGGAAGGGATGAGAACCTACCTGAAAGAACTCAAACCCACCAGCATTGAGGACCTGATCGCCATGAACGCTCTGTACCGTCCGGGGCCCATGGACTTCATCCCAACCTATATCAGGCGGAAGCATGGAAAGGAAAAGGTTGAGTACCCCCACCCCTTACTGGAGGGCATATTGAAATCCACCTTTGGCATCATGGTATACCAGGAACAGATCATGCAGGCGGCACAGATCATGGGAGGTTTCACTCTGGGAAAAGCAGACCTGTTACGCAGGGCGATGGGTAAAAAAAAGATGGAGATCATGGAGGAGCAGAAGGCCCTGTTCGTCGAGGGTGCAAAGGAAAAGGGTATCGATCCTGCCAGAGCCGCGGAGGTCTTCGCCACCATGCAGGAGTTTGCCAAATATGGATTCAACCGTTCCCATTCCGCAGCCTATTCCGTTATCGCCTATCAGACGGCTTATCTGAAAGCCCATTATCCTCCGGAATACATGGCCGCCGTATTGACACACAATCTTCATGACATCAAAAAAATCACCTTTTTCATCGATGAGTGTCGCAGGCAGGGGATTGAGGTGATGGGACCTGATGTCAACGAGAGTGATCTGAACTTCACCGTAAATCAGAAGGGTATGATCCGCTTCGGACTTGCCGCAGTGAAGAACGTTGGCGAATCGGCAGCCCGTAGCATCATCGGGGAAAGGGAATCTGGAGGACTATACCGGCATATTTTTGATTTTTCAAAAAGAATCAGCCTCAAAGCGGTCAACAGAAGATGCATGGAAGCCCTTGCCATGGCAGGAGCCTTCGACTGCTTCGAAAATACCCACAGAGCCCAGTACTTCTTCAGGGAACATACTGATGACACCATTTTCCTTGAAAAAATCATCAGGCATGCAGCCAGTATCCAGGAAAAAAAGAATGCAGCACAGGCCAGCCTTTTTGGCGATATGAGCAATGTGGAAATCAAAGATCCGGAGATGCCCGGATGCACTCCCTGGACAAGACTCGAACTGTTAAAAAATGAAAAAGAGGTCACCGGATTTTATATGTCCGGGCATCCGCTTGAGGATTACAAGCTGGAAATGGATCATTTCTGCAACGCCACGATCAGCAACATCAGTAATAATCCCGAACTCTTCAAGAACAAGAATGTCGCATTTGCCGGTATCCTCACATCGGTAAGTCACAAGACTTCTCGTAACGGTACACCCTATGCCAGTTTTTCAGTTGAGGATTATACAGACACCATCCAGCTTTTCCTGTATTCCGAGGACTATCTCAAAATGCGCCACTTACTGGTGGAAGGACAGTCGCTCTTTATCCGGGCGAGGGTCCAGTCACGCAATGTGTCTTCCAGCTTTCTGGAAGTCAGGGTGTCACAGATGCTGCTGCTCCCTGATGTTCTTGAAAGGCTCACTGAAAACATTACCATCCAGGTTAATCTGGAACAGATACATTCAGGAATGATTGACCTGTTCTGTCAGATCACGCATGATCATCCGGGTGAAGCCAGGTTCCGTTTCGAAATTTCCGATCCAGAAACCTCCCCGGGAATCAGCTTACCCTCCCATAACCGAAAGGTAAATCCCAGGTTGTTTCTTGAAGCAGTAAAAAAAACAGGACTTCGTTTCAAGCTTTCATAGCCACGGCAGGATGACGAAAAAAATATATTTTTGATCCGGCTAATATCTTATAACGATATCAAATATGGCACTCGAAATCACCGATGTAAATTTTGAAGAAATAGTCTTGAAATCAGACAAACCGGTACTGGTGGATTTCTGGGCGGAATGGTGCGGTCCGTGCAGGATGGTGGGACCGATCGTACAGGACATCGGACAGGAATATGAAGGCAGGGTTGTTGTTGGAAAGCTCGATGTGGACAATAATCCCGGGGTACCCGGCAAGTTTGGCATACGAAACATACCGACGATTCTGTTTTTTAAGAACGGACAGGTAGTTGACAAACAGGTAGGCGCGGTCCCGAAGCAGATACTGGTTAACAAACTGGAAGCAATTCTCTGACTGGCGGCGGGTAGGTTTCAAAGTTCATGTGTTCCGCCATCTGTAATGACAACGGACCCCTGTTGAGACGGGATGCGGTATACCGGCATATCTGAATGAAAATTTGAATTACAGCATTGACCATCACCGGATCGAGCAGTTCGGCACACTCGAATTCCTTGCCAGGCAGGTGGTGGAAGGGTTTATTGTCGGATTGCATAAGAGCCCGTTTCACGGGTTTTCGGTTGAGTTTGCAGAACATTGGCTTTATAATTCAGGAGAATCCACCAAACACATCGACTGGAAGCTGTTTGCCAGGACAGACAAACTCTTTGTCAAGAAATACGAAGAAGAGACCAATCTCAGATGCCAGATTATCATCGACAAATCCTCTTCGATGTACTTTCCTGTCAGGGAACGAATTTCCATCAATGAACCCAACAAGGTCACCTTTGCGGTCTATGCGGCGGCCTCGTTGATTTATCTGCTGAAGAAACAGCGGGATGCTTTTGGTATCTCACTGTTTTCGGATCATATCGAATGGCATACAGAAACAAAATCCAGCTCCGTCCACCAAAGGTTTGTATATTCTCTTCTGGAAAAGCTGCTGCCGCCTGAACAGGACAGACCCAGGAAAACATCCGCAGCAGAAGCCCTGCATGAAATTGCGGACAAGATTCACAAAAGGTCGCTGGTGGTGATCTTCAGCGATATGCTGGACACTGGAAGTGGCCAGGATCAGCTTTTTTCAGCACTCCAGCATCTCAGGCACAACAAGCATGAAGTGCTTCTGTTCCATGTAACAGACAGGGCCAGGGAGATGGAATTCGATTATGACAACCGCCCTTACCGTTTTGTTGATCTTGAATCCGGGGAACAGGTACGGTTATATCCGGCTTCCATCCGTGATGAGTACCGCAAATCAGTTCACCGTTTCCGGGAAACCTTGAAAATCCGTTGCGCCCAGTACAACATTGACTTTATTGATGCCGATATCAACCAGGGGCTGGAGCATATTCTGCTGACCTATCTGGTGAAGCGCAGCCGGTTGTATTGATTCAAAAAATTCATGATGACCCTTTTCATTGAGATCCGGTTCTGGGATATTGTAGATGTCCTGCTTGTGGCCATTCTCCTGTTCGAACTCTACCATCTTCTAAAGGGCACTGCCGCGATCCACATCTTTTTTGGCGTCGTATCCATATTTCTCGCCTGGCGCCTCACGGGCCTTCTCGGAATGACCCTTCTCAGTCAGATTTTCGGCGGATTTGTCAGTGTGGGATTCATTGCATTGATCGTGGTCTTCCAGCCCGAGATCAGAAAATTCCTCCTGATGCTGGGCAGTCCAGGTTTCCTGAGCAAAAGGAAGAATCGTTTTTTCTTCTGGAAAGTCAGCATGAAATCCGATCTGGTTCTGGACATCGAGCCACTGCTTCTGGGTGTACAGCATCTCTCTGCTTCCCGGACCGGTGCCCTGATCGTCATTGCACAACAGAATGAGCTGGCCCAGTATATTGAAACCGGGATACGGATCGATGCTGAGATCACTGCCCAGCTGATCGAAAACATTTTTATCAAGAACAGCCCGTTGCACGACGGAGCCATTATTATTCACCGCAACCGGGTCAAGGCAGCACATTGCATACTGCCCGTTTCAGGCCAGCGTGACATACCACACAACCTGGGTCTCAGACACCGGGCAGCACTCGGAATTTCAGAGCAATCTGATGCCTTATCAATCGTCGTGTCGGAAGAAACCGGCCACATTTCTTATGCTTACAAAGGTGCACTGGTGACCCGTACAAATACCAATGAAATCAGGAACCTCATAACCGATATCCTGGCCTGATCCCAAAAAAAATTATTTTAGCACCCCGGATGGTCCACGATAGGATGACAGGCGGATCAATTTGATTTTACCTGGTTTGACCATTTGCGGATTTTTTTTATATTTCGGGACACATTGCATATTTCAAAACAGGTTACCATGGAATTAACGGTTGAGAACGCCCTGTCTCCGGTTGACGGTCGGTACAGGAAATATGTGGAAGGCCTCTCCTATTATTTCTCCGAAGGAGCCTATATCAATTACCGGGTTTTCGTGGAGGTGGAGTACTTCATCGCATTATGCAGGATTCCACTGGATCCTCTGAAAGACTTCGGTACAAACCGGTTTGACGACTTGCGTGCCTTATGCAGGGATTTTACTTTCAAGGATGCGGAAACGGTAAAACGGATTGAAAAGGAGACCAATCATGATGTAAAGGCTGTGGAGTATTACCTGAAAAAGGAATTCGACCGCTTGGGCCTCTCAGACTACAGGGAATTCCTGCATTTCGGACTGACATCACAGGACATCAACAATACCGCCATACCCTATGCACTGAAACTGGCATTCAACGACAGCATCTTTCCTCAGATGAATAAAGTGTTGAGCAAGCTGCTGCAGCTCAGCAAGGAATGGAGAAAGATACCGATGCTGGCCCGCACTCACGGACAACCTGCATCCCCCACCCTTCTGGGCAAGGAAATCTATGTATTTGCGGAGCGGTTGAAAAACCAGCTCAAACATTTGAAATCAGTTCCCTTTACTGCAAAATTCGGAGGGGCCGTGGGTAATTTTAATGCGCACTATGCAGCCTTTCCCCATATCGATTGGATCGCCTTCGCCGATGATTTCATCAGAAGCCTGGGCCTGGAGCGTCAGCGCACCACCACACAGGTGGAGAATTACGACTACCTTGCCGCTTTTCTCGATAATGTCCGACGGATCAACACCATCCTGATCGATCTCAACCGTGACATGTGGAGCTATATCTCCATGGAGTATTTCAGACAGAAGACCAAACCGGGTGAGGTCGGATCATCCACCATGCCTCACAAGGTCAACCCGATCGATTTTGAAAATTCGGAGGGCAACCTGGGCATCGCCAATGCATTACTGGTATTTCTGGCGGAAAAACTCCCCGTATCCCGTCTGCAACGGGATTTGACGGACTCAACGATAACCCGGAACATCGGTGTCCCCATGGCACATTCACTCATTGCATACAAGTCACTGATCAGAGGCTTGAACAAGCTGATCGTCAACGAGGAGAAAATTTCGCACGATCTTGAAGACAACTGGGTGGTCATCGCAGAGGGCATCCAGACCATCCTCAGAAGGGAGGGTTTCCCAAAACCCTACGAAAAGCTCAAGGAACTCACACGGAACAACCGTAAGATTGATCAGGAAACGCTGCACTCATTCATCAGCAAGCTGAAGATTCCCGAGGAGGTCAGAAAAGAGCTCAGGGAGCTCACACCGTTCAATTATACAGGAGTTTTCAGGCCTTAGGCATCTATGAAAGTCAGTGGCTTTAGCTTTATCAGGAACGCAATCCTGTATGACTACCCCGTTGTGGAGGCCATCACCTCCATCCTGCCAGTTTGCGACGAGTTCGTCATTGCAGTAGGAGCATCCCGTGACGGCACTCTTGACTTGATCCGCGGCATTGACTCCGGAAAAATCCGGATCGTAGAAACATTATGGGACGAATCGCTGAGAGAGGGAGGCCGCGTGCTTGCTGATGAGACAGATAAAGCCTTCAGGGCCATTTCTCCGGATTCCGATTGGGCCTTTTACATACAGGGAGATGAGTGTGTACATGAAAACGAACTGCCTGCAATCCACAGGGCAATGACGGAATTCAGGGATCGTCCTGAAGTGGAAGGACTCCTTTTTGACTATCTGCACTTTTATGGGTCATACGATTTTGTGGGTGACTCAAGGAAATGGTATCGCAGGGAAGTCAGGATCGTCCGTAATGACCCGAAGATATCCTCCTTCAGGGATGCACAGGGATTCCGCTGGAGCAACCGGTTGCTGCACGTTAAACACTCAGGGGGTACCATTTACCACTACGGATGGGTGAAACAGCCTGAAATCCAGCAGACCAAGCAAAGGGATTTCAACCGGTTTTGGCACGACGACCGGTGGATACAAAAAAATATTCCGGATGCATCTCATTTTGACTACTCCAGGATCGATTCCCTTCGTCCCTTTGCAGGCACTCATCCCCTCGTGATGCAGGAAAGAATATCCCGGAAAAACTGGAAGTTCAACTTCGATCCCTCACGGAAGAATATGTCGCGGAAAAGCAGAATTCTTGGCTTCATTGAAAAACAAACCGGCTGGCGGATAGGCGAATACAGGAATTTCAGGTTGATCAGCTGATATATTTACAGATGTACGCGATAATTATGTAAGTTTGAACCGGATAAATCGAGTTGCATGATGGATCTGACGAAAATTGTAACCATTTCAGGAAAACCTGGCCTGTACAGGATGATCTCTGAAACGAAGCACGGGATGGTTGTGGAGTCGATGCAGGACAACAGGAAATTCACGGTCTTCAGTCATGAAAGGGTCAGTGCACTCCAGGAGATCAGTATTTATACGGATTCTGATGAAGTCGCGCTGAAAACGGTGTTTAAAGCCATCTTTGACAAAGAGAATGGCGGACCCGTCCTATCCCACAAATCAGATGAAAATGAGCTGAAGTCCTATTTTGAGGGCATTGTCGGGAATTATGACCGGGATCGCGTCTATATTTCCGATATCAGAAAGGTACTGCACTGGTACAACATCCTTCAGGAGATGGGATTGCTTGACTTTGCCGGTGACGAAGCGGCAGAGGGTTCCGGAAACGATGAACCGGAAGCCAAGGAAGGAAATTCCCGCGCGGATGACGACAGGGCTGCAGAAGAAGGCAGCAAAAATGAAACTGAGAGGAAGACCGACTGAATGGCCAATAAAGTGGTTGCCCAGCTGATCGTGCAAGAGATCACCCCGCTGGCGGCGGATCACTTTCTGATGCGCTTTCATTCTGATACCGGTCTCCTTCCGGTCGATGCGGGAAATTTCGCGCAACTTGCGACAGGTGATCCTCCGGCTGTGTTTCTCCGGAGGCCCTTTTCCATCTTTGATGCCGACACGGCTTTATCAATGATCACCTTCTACATCAAGGTTGTCGGTAAGGGTACGGCACAACTGACAGGGCAGAAACCGGGCACAAGACTGACCGGCCTTTATCCCCTGGGAAATTCATTTACAATACCGACGAATGCCAGGAATGCACTGATCATCGCCGGTGGATCGGGGGTGGCTCCTTTCCTTCTCCTTTCAAGAAAGCTGAAGAAGCAGGGCACTCATGTCACATTTCTTATCGGTGCCAAAAACCGCGAAGAATTAGTGCTCACCGATGTATTCCAAGAATATGGTGATGTGGAAACAAGTACGGAGGATGGGTCAGAAGGCTTCAAGGGACTGGTAACGGAGCACCCCATACTCAGCCGGAAAGGACAACTCTTTGACCAGGTCTATTCGTGTGGTCCGGTACCCATGATGAAAGCTGTTTCCAGGTGGGCGTTGAAGAATGACATACCCTGTGAGCTGTCGCTTGAAAACACCATGGCTTGCGGGTACGGCGTTTGCCTGAGCTGTGTCACAGGAACAACAGAAGGAAACCGTTGTGTATGCACGGAAGGTCCGGTTTTCAATCACAAACTCCTGACATGGCAGACCTGAGCGTACAGATCAAGAACCTTGTGTTCAGGAATCCGGTGACCCTGGCCTCCGGTACCTGTGGATTCGGTGAGGAGATGACCCCCTTTATCAATCCCGACCTGCTGGGAGGATTATTCGTAAAAGGGCTGACCATCAGAAATCGTGAAGGCAATCCATACCCCAGAATGGCCGAAACGGCCTCCGGGATGTTGAATGCAATTGGTTTGCAAAATAAGGGAGTCGACTATTTCATTCAGGATATTTTACCACGCATCCGTCACTACCAGACGCACATCATACCCAACATCAACGGCTCAACAGTAAAGGAATACATTCAGGTAGCGGAAAAACTGGCTGATCTTGACCGGATACCGGCCATCGAGCTGAATATTTCCTGTCCCAATGTCAAGGCGGGAGGCATGGAGTTCGGGATTACGTGCCCTTCTGCCTTTGCGGTGACTGAAGCCATCCGGAAAGTGTACCCGAAAGTCCTGATCGTGAAATTGTCTCCCAATGTCACCCATATCACTGAAATTGCAAAGGCAGTGGAGGATGCGGGTGCGGATGCCGTTTCACTGATCAATACCCTGCTGGGCATGGCCATCAATGCGGATACCCGGAAGCCCGTCCTTTCGACGGTAACAGGGGGTTTGTCAGGCCCGGCCATTAAACCGGTGGCTTTGAGAATGGTTTGGCAGGTGTATCGTTCCGTAGGGATACCGGTCATCGGTATCGGAGGGATCATGAACGCGCTTGACGCCATCGAGTTCATGCTGGCAGGAGCTTCGGTCGTCCAGGTGGGAACTGCAAGCTTCATTGATCCAACCGTATCCCTCAAAGTCATACAGGGAATCGAGGACTACCTGAACATACACCATATCAGCCGGCTCCGGGATCTGACCGGTGGGCTGATTACGGATTGATCCGCGCCTTCGGCCTAGGATTTCTTATCCCTGCTCCCGTTCCTGAGCCGTTTCAGTTCCTGATGCAACCCTTTCAAGTCATCCTCCAGCCTTTCCTGCTTTTCAATGGATTTCTTCAACTCCGACTCTTTGCGTTCAAGTTGTGTTTTCAGTTCATCACGCAAGGCTTTCATTTCCTTCACTTCCTGCTCCAGGGAGGATATCCTGATGAGGTAATCCGATACTTTCCGGTCAAGCGATGAAAATATGCTCTTTGCAGCCATATAGTGTCCTTCTGGGGGTCAATCAGTAATAAATAGTCAGTTTGGTACCTGCACGGATATGATCCGGATCTCCGATCCGGTTATCCCGGACAATGTCGACGTAACGCAAACCGTTCCCATAAATCCTCCGTGCAATAAGAAACAGCGTTTCGCCTTCCGAAACCACATATTCCTTTTTCCTGGGTTTGGGGATGAGTGAGGCCAGCGAATCGGCCTGCTTCCTGAGGTGGTTATTCATTGTTTGCAGTTGTTCGATTTCCTGCTGCATGATGGCAGGGTCGGACTGCCTGGCAGTCTGGTCATCAATGACGGCATCTCCATCACGCAAGATCAGTACCAACCAGAGCACCAGGAACAATGCACAAAGAAGAAACCCCATCCACATCAGCATTGTTTTTGTTTTGTCCGTCCTTTGCAGGCGGGTGATCATATGCAGAGCCTCCAGATCGGCACCGCAATGCTTGCAGGATCCGGACATCCCTTCCGGAACCGGCTTTTTACATACGGGACATTCCATCTTTGGATGTTTATGGTGCCGAAATATACGAAAAAAGAAGATTAAACGCAAGGACCCGGATCATTATTTATTTCGTCGCATGAACCGGGAAAAATCGTTACATTATTGTAATTTTGTATTCGATCCCTCTGAATTCAAATCCATCCGATATGTTGATCAAAATCCATCCGGAAAACCCAAGCTCCAGATACATCAAGCAGGCAGTTGAGTGTCTGAGCGGCGGCGGAATTGTCATATTCCCCACCGACACCATTTATGCACTCGGATGCGATATCTACAAACCGAAAGCCATTGACAGGGTGGCACAGGTGAAGGGAATCCGAAAGGAGAAAGCCAATTTTTCTTTTCTTTTCCATGATCTGAGCCATCTTTCAGAATTCACGCTGCCTGTTGGCAATGAAGTATTCAAACTGATGAAAGCCACCCTTCCAGGCCCCTTCACCTTTATCCTGAAAGCAAACAGCAATGTCCCCAGGATTTTCCAGAGCAAGAAGAAAACGATCGGCATCAGAATCCCGGACAACAACATCCTGACCGAGATCATCAGGGAACTGGGTAATCCCCTGCTCTCGACATCCATTCACGACGATGACGAGATACTGGAATACACAACGGATCCTGAGCTGATACACGAAAAATACCGCGGTATTGTTGATCTGGTGATCGATGGAGGTTATGGAGACAATATACCGTCTACCATTATAGACTGTACCGGAGATGAGCCACTGATCATCAGGGAAGGAAAGGGAGAGATATGACGGGAAAGGAAATGCTGCAGATTGAAGGGAATATTCATGCAAATACCGGAAACGCATATCCGGGAACCGAGCAGTTTGATACCCTTTTGAATGGAAATGGCTGGAAGGTGGAGCGTATCATTACCTTTGGCAGTATTCATGAACCGGGTCCATGGTATGATCAGGATACTGGTGAATGGGTGCTGTTGATTGAGGGTGAGGCATCCCTTGAAATGGAGGATCATGGTATCATCAGGATGAAGGGTGGGGATTATTTGTTCATTCCGGCTCATGTGAAGCACCGTGTGGTTGAGACATCAGCACATCCGAACTGCCTGTGGCTGGCCATCCATGGAGACATGCCCCGTAAGGGGTGATTTGAAAAAAATCTTGGACTTTACCTTCATTACCTGTAATTTTGCACACCAACGAATACGATTCCGTAGCTCAGCCGGTAGAGCATATGCCTTTTAAGCATAGGGTCCCGGGTTCGAATCCCGGCGGGATCACCAAAAACACAAAACCCGCTGCGGTAACCCGAAGCGGGTTTTTTCGTCCGGACTCTGAGTCAGGTGTGCCTGTGCGGGGAAGGCCGGATTAAGAAACCGCCGGGCCGGAGGAATGTCAGGTTTTGTGTCCGGAATCCGGAGTCAAACGGGCCCGGCCCTTTGACCGCTCATGCCGGTGATGCCCCCTCATATTTCCATGCAGGATAAAATATCCGGCCTCATTTGAAATTCTGTCATGAAAAATGGCAATTCAGATTAAACCGATATGATCGGATTCTCAGGTCTGTAAAAGTTGTCTGTGGATTTCGAGCACCTGTGGGATGACCGGCCGAGTGCCGTCATTGATGATCACCCAGTCGGAAGCCTGTTCCTTCTTTGCCTGATCCCACTGGTATGCCATTCTCATGAGTATCTCATCCCGGGTCAGGCCGTCCCTTTCCGTGATGCGCTGAACCCTGAGCGATTCAGGTGAGCTCACGGTAATGATCTTGTCGAACAGTTCAGTGAATCCGCTTTCGAACAGCACTGCGGCTTCCTGGATAATATAGGGTTTGTCATTATGTAATTCACACCAATGCATAAAGTCTTCACGAACCTTTGGATGGATGATATTCTGAAGCGAATTGAGGGCTGCAGGATCGGTAAAGACGATATCCGCCATTTTCCTGCGGTCCACTTCGGTACCCTTCAATATTCCCTGACCGAATCGTTTGATAACAGCATGTGTTATCAATGGATCGTTCAGAAACCTTCTCGCACTCAAATCTGCAATGAAGACAGGCACTCCGAGCACTTCAAAGATCGAGGCGATGATCGACTTTCCACTTCCCATGTTTCCGGTCAGCCCTACCTTGATCATGATCCGTCGATAATGAATTCCACTGCGTCGGGTTCCATTCTTACCAGGCGAATAAAGGGAGGATGCTGCTCCAGGTGCAGAGGCAACAGATTTCCCTTCCGCTCCGCAGCATTGCTGAGGCGGGCGACCACTTCGAACATCGACGGGTCAAGACGGTTGAAGTCCTTAAGAGCAACAAGAAAGGAAAGTCGTACCGAAGCCGGAAAAGTCCTGGCTGACTCGCCATGAATTCCCCTGAACTTCACAGGAAGCTCCAGCATTGTTTCCGTGAACTCCTCGACAAGGAGCGTTACTTCCACCTCTTCCGGGCTCAGTTGAACAGGCCCTACACCGGATGGAACGACAAGGGGTATTGTCAGTATTACAGATCGTTCGAGCCCGGTCATTTTTATAGTCTCTGTTTCCACGCCCGCCAGATCCCGGATCATATGGTTCAGACCTGAGATATGAACACTGTCAGGGCTGATCTGCACGGAATCGTATAGCATGAACTGTTTTTTGAAGCTGATATCCAGTCTGGGAATTACCGGCACCAGCCTTTTCCTTGCTGCTTCAAACTCAAGCAGGATGTTCTCCGGGGTAATGGCAGCAATATGGGCTTCAATGCCGAGCAGGCGGGTCACTTCATCAGACAGCTTTGAGGTATGTATGGTTGCCGTGTAGCCGTTTTTTTCATGGATGATCTTCAGATGATCCAGGTGAATATCAACAGGTTCCTTCCTCCTCAGGTAAAAAGCACTGAACAATGCGTATCCGCTTCCCTCCAGGCGAAAAGAGAGGATACTGTCCGGTCTGTTTACGAGTATCAGATTATTGGGAACACGGGTGTAGACGATCGGGATGTCCAGAGAAGCGGAATACTCTTTCGAGAGAAGGCTGATCAGCCAGAGCAGCACTGAGATCAGGAAACAGACCAGAAAAATATATAATCGTGTCCTGAATCGTACCCTTTCCGGTTCAGGTTTGGATTGAAAAAACTGAAGAGAACCGAAGCTCAAAGCAACAACACTATTTATGGGCGGAAAGCTGCGAGGAGCTGTCCATGGAAACTGCAGATTTTTCGATCTTCAGGCGGTTCTGTCCTTCCACTTCAATGATCACGGTAGTATCGGAAATTTCCAGGATCTTGCCATGAATACCTCCAATGGTCACGATTTTATCCCCCTTTTTCAACGATTCCCGGTATTTTTTTTGTTCCTTGCTTTTTCTCATCTGGGGTCTGATGAAAAACATGTAAAAGACAACGATAATGAGAAGAAGCATCAGGAAACTCATGTATCCGCCTCCCTCCTGCCCTTCGGCCGGCGGCATGAAAAGCAACATGTTCAAGTAGTCCATCGGTTTTGTGTTATTAGTGGGGTGATCAATTGACTCAATAATAGGATGATTGGGACAAAAGCTATGGCGCAACAATCATTGCCCTTATTTTCAGGTATGTCTTGTTTGGCTGCGTATTGGAGAGAACAGTGATGGTTTTGGTCTGTAACCCCCTGCGGCCATGACTGTCAAAGGTAACCGTCAAAACCTTCTCCTCTCCCGGTTTTATGGGTATCCTGGGAAACTTGGGGACAGTGCAACCACACGAGGTACTGACATTGGAAATGATCAGGTCTGATTTTCCTGTATTTCTGAACCTGAAACCATAGGAAACCACTTCTCCTTCAAGGATTTTACCAAAATCATGTTCCAGTTTGTCGTATTCGATACGGGGCAACTCATCCAGATCCATATCTCCCGATACAGTTACCGGATTGTTGACAATATCGCCATTCAGATGCTTCCGGCCTTCGCCGCACTGCCAGAATAACACACTGGAGCTTGCAGCGATGAAGATAAAGACGAAGTATTTTTTTACCTTGAATATCATGTGGCAAAATTAACAAAAATGGCCAACCCGTATCATGCTGCCTGTCCGCTGAATATTACTTAAGTTTGTAAAAATTCATTGACCGGAAACCTGAACCGGAAGGCGCTGTCTGAATAATCGCTTTTCATTTGGAGACAGCCGCTAAATATTACTTGAAAACAAATAGATCATCAATGCTGATCTACCTGATCGGTTTCATGGGAGTGGGAAAAACGACAACCGGCAAATCACTGGCCAGGCTGCTGGGAATGAATTTCATCGATCTGGATGACTATATTGCATCCAAATACAGGCTCACCATCCCCGATTTTTTCAGTAAATACGACGAGCAGGCTTTCCGGGCAGCCGAAAATGTCGCATTAAAGGAGCTATCCGGAACAAACAATGCAGTCATCGCCACAGGCGGAGGAACGCCTTGCTTCCATGATAATATGAAACTGATGAACCGAACAGGCCATACTGTATTTCTTCAAATGGATACCGATTCAATAATCAGACGGCTTTCTTGCTCCAGGAAAAACAGGCCGCTTGTCAAGGGCAAATCAGGCGAAGAGATCCGTGAACTGGTGAACAAACTGCTTTCCGAAAGAGAAAAGTTTTATCTTCAGGCCCGGGTAATCATCTCCGCCAGTGAGAATTCAACGGAAAGAATATTTAAGGCGCTGGGGTTCAGCCCAATACAAACACGCAGCAAGAAAGAGCAGAAAGAAATATGATACGGACAAAGCTATAAGATTCATCGTTTTTATATGTATAAAGTTCTAATCGTTCCAATCAGAGAAGCATTCGGATTAACAGCATAAATATACTCCGTTAACAAACCAGTCGAATGAAATCTTACAGGAAAGAACTTTGGTTCAGCACACCGACGCGGCGGCAGCTTATCAACATTACCCAGGATGTTGCCCAATGTGTTACGGAAAGCGCTATCAGTGAAGGGCTTTGCCTGGTGAATGCCATGCATATTACTTCCAGTGTTTTCATTAATGATGATGAAAGCGGCCTGCATCATGATTTCGATGTCTGGCTGGAAAAGCTTGCCCCGGAAAAACCCTATTCACAATACCGGCATAATGGTTTTGAGGACAATGCAGATGCACATCTCAAAAGGACGGTGATGGGAAGGGAAGTCGTGGTAGCCATTACGGAAGGCAGGCTCGATTTCGGTCCATGGGAACAAATATTCTACGGTGAATTTGATGGCAAAAGACGGAAGAGAGTACTGGTAAAGATCATCGGTGACTGACGCGGACCGGAAACTGATTCCCTGACACCATTTCCTGATCAGATATTTTATCCATACCTTTTTTAACTACCTTTCCTTACTGTTTAAACCCTCTTTTCCACGCAGAGGATATGCATCTTTGTTTTCATCTTCGCCTTACTGGCGGTATCCTGCAGAAAGGAACCTGAAGTGCTGGCTTCCTGGGAGGAGCAATACGCAGTATAATGTAACTGGCCGTGAACAGGAGGATAAAAAACAGGTGGTTGCTTTTAATGTTGGCTGCAATTATGACTCCTTGGATTTGTATGCCGCAGAAATCGACAGTCAAGGGTTTCGTAAGCGACGGCAAAACAGGAGAGCCCGGCCACTTAACCACCCTAAAGTTTGCTAAAATAAAACGGGGAAAGCATTTCAGACGACCGGGGATTCTTCATCCCGCAGGATATGGAACCCGGGCCGTTACCGGATCACAGCATCAAGTCTGGGATACGATTCTGTCAGTCATGAAATGGAGATGCTTCTTTCATGGTTATCCGACTGGGCCCGTCCGCACAACGAATACGGCTTAAGAACTACCGCCAGGTGTTCAAATACAACAGGAACAAAATGTACAACAAACATAAATTCCCCGGCAAACCGGATTACCAGATTTGTGATTTCGTTATTGAAAAGGGTTTTTTACAGGGATTTGATGTCTCAATCAGGTTACCTGTGTACCAACGGCTTGATGCTCCCGATAAAAGAAGTCTTATCCTCAATAACCGGACATCCTTCACCGTGGAGTTCAACATAACCAACATTTACAACCCGCGGAACATCTTTTACATGGACCGCCTGACCAATCAAAAAAACTATCAGTTACCCTTCACTCCGGGCTTGCGTCTGAGCTATTGCTTTTGAAACGTTTCACGTAACCTTAGAAGCATAACGTTTTCCACATGATGGGTATGAGGGAACATATCCAGAGGTTGTGACATCACTGCATCAAACTTCGCGGCAAGCCTTGTCACATCGCGTGCCTGGGTGGCCGGATTGCAACTCACATATACTATTTTGTCCGGAGCAGCCGCCAGTATCTCCTTCAGCACATTGACATGCATTCCTGCCCTGGGGGGATCGGCAATGATGACATCAGGCCTGTTTTGTTCGCCGAAATAATCCCCCTGAAAAAGCTTCTCGATATCAGCGGCCACGAATGAAATGTTATTCATGTGGTTGAGGCGCGCATTCATCCGGGCATGCTCCACCGCTTCCGGAACAGATTCAATTCCTGTTACATGTGCTGCATCCCTGCCAATGAAATGCGCAATCGTTCCGGTTCCCGAGTACAGGTCAAATACGCGTTCCCTGCCCATCAGACCTGCAAATTCCCTGACTGTCCGGAAAAGTTCCAGCGCCTGCCTGGAGTTGGTCTGGAAGAAAGACAAAGGACCTATCAGAAATTTCAGGTCGTCCATCTCCTCAGTCATATAAGGTTCCCCATCATACAGTACCGGCTGAAGACCGGAGAGGGAATCGTTCCTCTTCAGGTTTACCGCATAGAACAGGGAGGTGATCTCCGGAAAGGATTCCCTGAGGAAGGCCATAAGAGGCAGAATAAGCTCCGGCTCATTGCGCCCAATTATCATCAGCACCATGAGACTGCCCGACAGGGTATTCCGGATGATCAGATTTCGCAAAAATCCTTCACCATTCCTGGCATCCCAGTGATCCAGCCCGGCCGATACCGCATAATTCCGAAGTGCATTGCGTATCATGCCGGAAGGTTCTTGTTGAAGATGGCATTCAGTGATATCCAATATCTTGTCGTACCTTCCGGGTACGTGAAATCCCAGGCCGTTACTGTTCTGATCCTCTCCTCCCGGTTCATCCGTCCACTTCCGGTTCAGGAAAGTGAACTCGAGTTTGTTGCGATAATTAAAAATCTGCTTTGACGGAATAATGTCCCTGATCTCCGGAAGGCGAAACTTCCCGATACGGGTCAAGCTCTCAAGCACCTGTTTCTGCTTGAAGTAAAGCTGATCCTCATATTTCATCTGTTGCCACTTGCAGCCGCCACAAATACCGAAGTGTCTGCAGACAGGTTTCGTTCGGCGCGGGGAAGGACTCCGGATGGACAGTACCCTTCCCTCCATATACCGGCTTCTTTTCTTTACAATCTTTATATCCACGACATCCCCCGGCACCGCGAAGGGGACAAAGACAACCCGTTCACCGATACGGCCCACTGCCTTGCCTTCAGATCCTGCATCCGTCATCAGGACTTGATTGTAAATCAAATTTCCGGTTTCCCCCTTTTCTTTCATAACATAACTGTAAAATTAACCAAAACCGGTTTGACAGCAGTAAGATGACATTTCATACATTTACATGACCTGAAGAAACAAAGGGGATGTGGAAAGACCTGATCGTTTGGCTGGAAGAGCACCAGATGCCATGCATATACAAGCATTACCTGGGCATTGACTGCCCTGGATGCGGCATGCAGACCGCGCTGATTGAACTTCTCAAGGGAAATATCGGGGAAAGCCTGATCATTTACCCCCCTCTGATCCCCATCCTGCTGATGATTTGCCTGCTGATCGTCCATTTGGTTTTCCGTCTGAAAAAAGGTGCCCTTATGTTGAAGTATTTGTTTATATTTACTGCCTGTCTTGTTGTGGTCAACTATCTGGCCAAAACATTCTTTAATATCACCTGATCATGGAAGCCAAAGATCAAACCCAGATACAGCAGGTGTCCCTTCCCAACTCTACCATTGTTTTGGTCTTTGGGATCCTGTCGATCGCACTATGCTGGTGTCATGGATTTTTCGGTCTGATACTGGGTATCGTTGCCCTTATTCTTGTCGGGAAAGACATGGCCCTTTACCAATCCAATCCAGATCACTACACACCGGTTTCGATCAGTAACACACGGACGGGAAGGACGACTGCCATCATTGGGGTCATCCTGTCCTCCCTTTGGCTGGTTGTCGTCCTGATTTACCTACTCATTTTCGGAGCTGCATTCAGCCTGATACCCTGGGAACTTTATATCGATTAATTTACAAGCCTTATGGAAAACAACCAAACCATCGTTCAGCCCCAAAGGATTTACGCAGGATTCTGGTGGCGTTTTCTTGCCTATCTGCTTGATTCAATTATTTTAGGTATTGTTGAATCGGTGATTATCATGCCCTTTCTTGTCCTGATGGGTGTCTCGGTATTCACCGCCGGGCAGCAGGATATGAATTTTGAGGAGGCGGCTCCTCTACTGATCCCCCTCTTCATGGCCTATTTCTTTGTGATTATCATCCTCCTTGTGGTGCAATGGCTCTATTTTGCCCTTATGGAATCATCACGGCACCAAGGTACCGTGGGCAAACTGGTGATCAAAATCAAGGTCACTGACATGAACGGCAACAGGATTACTTTCGCCAGGGCAACCGGCAGATATTTCGCCAAGATCATTTCCGGGATGATTCTCATGATCGGCTATATTCTTGCCGGGATCACGGAAAAAAAACAGGCACTTCATGATATGATAGCTGGCTGCCTGGTGTTCAAGGATTAGTTCCTGAATCACCGGTTGTTTAAAACTGATCCGGGAACCGGATTCAATCATTTTGATACAGATGAAAATTCTTTCCGTTCAGAAGATCCGCGAAGCGGATGCATACACCATCCTCCATGAGTCCATAGCTGACTACGACCTTATGGAACGGGCGGCTGGCGTTATGTTCGAATGGTGTTACAAGCACATCCCGTCGGATAAGACCATCAGCATCATTTGCGGAACCGGCAATAACGGTGGAGATGGACTTGCACTCGGGAGAATGCTGGCAGGAAAAGGCTACAGAATTACCTTATATTTCATTCGCTTTTCAGACAAGATATCTCCCAGTTGCAGTCATAACCTTTCAAGGATCATGCAGATAAGGGAGGTCGCGACTCATGAAATCACCGCCGGATCGGAAGTGCCGGATTTTGCCGGTACAGATATCATCGTTGATGCATTGTTCGGCTCGGGATTATCCAAACCGGTGACGGGTCTCCCTGCCGAGATCATCGACAGGATCAACCGTTCCGGTGCGATTGTGATTGCAGTGGATGTTCCTTCAGGTTTCTTCTGTGATCAGACAAACCAACCACACCACAAAACCATTGTCCGTGCTGATTATACCCTTACCCTCCAGTTCCCCAAGCTGGGATTCATGTTTCCGGAAAATGATGATTTTGTAGGAAAATGGGAGGTTTTGCCCATTGGCCTCCATCCTGAATTCATCAGGGATGTGGAGGTCACGAATTACTATACCACTCTGGATGAAGCCCGGGGTATGATCCGGAGGAGGAAGAAATTCTCCCACAAAGGCACATACGGTCATGGGTTGCTCATTTCCGGCTCATACGGGAAGATGGGGGCTGCCGTTCTGGGGGCTGCCGCTGCCATGCGCTCAGGGGCGGGCCTGATAACGGTTCACGTTCCCGCAAGGGGTTATGACATCGTACAGACTGCTGTTCCTGAAGCCATGGTAAGTATCGACACTGATGAGATGATGACCAAAAACCTGCCGGATCTCTCACGATACTCAGCGGTGGCAGCAGGACCCGGGATCGGAACCCATCATGAAACCGCTCTCATCATCAAGAGACTCATTCAGGATTGTTCCATCCCCCTGATATTCGATGCAGATGCTTTAAACATCCTGAGCGAAAACCCGACCTGGACGGCCTTTCTGAGACCCGGAACGATCATCACGCCACATCCGAAGGAGTTTGAGAGAATTGCCGGCCGGTGGGGCGATGATTTCGAACGGATACAAAAACAAAGGGAGCTTTCCATTAAGTACGGTATTTACATTGTGCTCAAGGGTGCCCATACTTCGGTCACGTTCCCTGATGGCAGCTGCCATTTCAATTCCACCGGCAATCCGGGCATGGCTACCGGTGGCAGCGGGGATATCCTGACAGGTATCTTACTGGGACTGATGTCACAGGGTTATCCGGCAGCTCAGGCATGCCTCCTCTCCACATTCCTCCATGGGCTCGCAGGTGATATGGCTGCCGCTCATACAGGCTATGAGGCACTTACCGCCGGTGATCTGATCAGCCACCTGGGAAAGGCTTTTCTTAGGGTTCATGCTGCGGAAGATTCTGCGGAAAACTTGACGAAATCCTGAAATCAAGGACTGAATCAATAAAAAAATCAGGCCACTTTGGGGCTTTCCAGGATATCTTCCTCCACACGGAGGTTTTCAATAATGAAATGCTGGCGTTCCGGTGTATTCTTGCCCATGTAAAATGAAAGGATCTCCTTGATCAAGGATTCTTTTTTTAGGAAGACCGGGTCAAGTCGCATGGAGGTACCGATGAAATATCTGAACTCGTCAGGGGATATCTCTCCCAGGCCCTTAAACCTGGTAATCTCCGGATTTGCTCCCAGTTCACCTACCGCTGTATTCTTTTCCTCATCCGAATAACAATACACGGTCTTTTTCCTGTTTCGCACCCTGAACAAGGGTGTCTGCAGGATATAAATGTGTCCTGCCTTGACCAGCTCCGGGAAGAACTGAAGAAAGAAGGTCAGCAGGAGAAGGCGGATGTGCATACCATCCACATCGGCATCGGTAGCGATCACCACATGGTTATACCTGAGATTCTCCAGACCCTCATCGATATTCAGGGCAGATTGGAGCAGATTGAACTCCTCATTCTGGTAAACGATCTTTTTACTCAATCCGAAACAGTTCAGGGGTTTGCCCTTGAGGCTGAACACAGCCTGGGTATTGACATCCCGTGATTTGGTAATGGATCCGCTGGCAGAATCCCCCTCTGTGATGAAAATTGTGGACTCCAGCCTGCGTTCGTGGTTTGTATTGTAATGTATCTTGCAATCCCTCAACTTCTTATTATGCAGACTGGCCTTTTTAACGCTCTCACGGGCTAGTTTTTTAATATTGTCGAGTTCTTTTCTCTCGCGCTGAGACTGGAGTATTTTGTGATAGAGCGCTTCTGCGGTTTCCGGATGCTTGTGCAGGTAGTTGTCAAGGTTGCGCTTGACGACGTCATGGATGTAGTTTCGGATGGTCGGTCCTCCTGGCTCCATGTGCTGGGAGCCCAGCTTGGTCTTTGTCTGGGATTCGAAGATCGGCTCGGTGATCTTAATGCTCATGGCAGCAATCATCGAGGTTCTGATATCACTCGTATCGAAATCCTTGTTGTAGAACTCTCGTATCGTTTTTACCACAGCCTCCCTGAATGCAGCCTGGTGTGTGCCGCCCTGGGGGGTGAATTGACCGTTTACAAAGCTGTGGTATTCCTCGCTGTACTGCTTACCGCTGTGTGTGAAGGCAAATTCAAGGTCATCCTCGGTGATGTGTATGATCGGATATAAAATATTTCCGTTCCCGTTCAGGTTCTTCTCCATCAGGTCCAACAGGCCGTTTTTGGCAAAGATCCTTTCCCCGTTGAAGAGAATCGTCAGACCGGAATTCAGAAACGCATAGTTCCAGAGAAGTTTTTCGACATACTCGCTGATGAAATGGAAATTGCCGAATAATTGCCTGTCGGGTGTGAAGGTAATGATCGTCCCGGGTTTCAATTCACAGTCCATTTCCGGATGGTCCTTTTCCAGGACGCCTCTGGAATACTCAATGATTTTCGTTCTCCGGTCCCTGATCGATTGAGCGGTGAAGGAGGATGCAAGTGCATTGACCGCCTTGGCTCCCACACCATTCAGTCCCACCGCCTTTTTGAAAACCTTTGAATCGTATTTGGCACCTGTATTGATTCGTGAGACGCAGTCGGCCACCTTGCCCAGGGGGATACCCCTCCCGTAATCCCTGACCCTTACCTGTGATTCATGGATATCCACCTCTACCGTTTTGCCGAACCCCATCACGAACTCGTCGATGGCGTTATCGACGATCTCCTTGATCAGCACGTATATCCCATCGTCCTGAGAAGCACCATCCCCCAGCTTCCCGATATACATCCCGGGGCGCATCCTGATATGTTCACGCCATTCCAGTGAACGGATACTCTCTTCTGAATACCTTTCCGACACGACAGACTCGTTTAAAGTACAAATTTATCCAAACACATTCTGCATTGCAGAGCCATCCCTAAAAACTTATCAAGGGGCGGATGTTAATAAAAACCAATGATCGGAGTGTTTTCTGGCACAGGATCAACGCATGTCGATCACTTCCACATCAGGATGTTCTGAGGGTACAAACCTGAACTCGCTTTCGTCAACAGGAACATTGGCCTGAAAAATCGCGATGATATAGGAATAGGTACTGCCGTTCTTGTCAAATATGGTAAAATCAAGAATCTGGGATTTATCCTTATCGATGGTAATTCTGATCTTGTAGTAAGATTTTCCCTCGACAGGTGTGAGGTCGATCACTTCGGCTGTAGTGCCATAGAGGAATGTTTCGCGGATGAATTTGGAACGATAATCTTCATCATAGGATGACAGGAGATTGGCCGGAGAAAGCGTTTCCTCGCCTTCTCCGACAGAATTCACCTGAACCTCCTGCGCGTCTGCCAGGTATGTCCAGAGGGTTTCGCCGTTGCTGATCACGAGTTGACCGGCTATTTCCAGCCGGTACTTATCGCCCTTGACCAGAAGTGTTCCACTTTTGCTTTCATCGATGCCCGCCTCTCTGTTTTCCATTTTATATGTGAACTCTGCCCTGAAAGAGGTATAGGTCTCCGTTTTTTTCCTGACTGCATTCAGTATTTCAATGGATCGTTTGTCGCCCTTTTCCTCTACCTGGGCATATGATGATGTGAAGAGAAGCAGGAGGAAGAGTGCCGGCAGTGGTCTTTTCATTATTGTTTCAAATGTGGGTTGTATCATTAATATCCCTCAAATATTGTTCCAAAGCCATTTCATTCGCAATTTTCACTTCCCTGGCCTTGCTTCCCTCGAAGGGTCCCACGATTCCGGCGGCTTCCAGCTGATCAATGATCCGTCCTGCACGATTGTATCCCAGCTTCAGCTTTCTTTGGAGCAATGATGTAGATCCCTGCTGGGTCTGCACTATGATTCGGGCAGCATCCTCAAACAATTCGTCGCGTTCATTGGGATCATAATCATCCGGCCTTTCCGACTCAGTATCTTCGAATTCAGGCAGATGGTAGGCATCCGGATATCCCCGCTGTGACCCGATAAAATCGGTGATCCGTTCAACCTCGGGAGTGTCCACAAAGGCGCACTGCAACCTGATCAGGTCGTTACCAGTGGAAAACAGCATATCCCCCCGGCCGATCAACTGGTCGGCACCGCTGGTATCCAGGATGGTCCTGGAATCAATTTTGGAGATCACCCGGAAGGCGACACGTGCCGGGAAATTGGCTTTTATGGAACCGGTAATGATATTCACTGATGGCCTCTGTGTGGCGATGATCAGGTGAATTCCGACTGCCCTTGCCAGCTGCGCCAGCCTCGTGATGGGTCCTTCGATCTCCTTCCCTGCTGTCATGATCAGATCGGCAAATTCATCAATGACCAAAACGATATATGGAAGAAACCGGTGTCCGTGCAGTGGATTCAGTTTCCTTGCCTTGAATTTGACATTATATTCCTTGATATTCCGCACCTGGGCATCCTTGAAGAGCTCATAGCGGTTGTCCATCTCAATACCCAGCGAATTCAGGGTCCTGACGACCTTGCGGGTATCGGTAATGATGGCTTCTTCAGAATCAGGCAGCTTGGCGAGGAAATGACGTTCGATCTTTGAGTAAAGTGTAAGCTCTACTTTCTTCGGATCGACCATGACGAACTTTAGCTCGGAGGGATGCTTCCTGTATAACAGCGAGGTAATGATCGCGTTCAGCCCTACCGACTTGCCCTGCCCTGTCGCTCCGGCCATGAGGATATGCGGCATCCTGGACAGGTCTTGAATGTATGACTCGCTGGATATGGTCTTGCCGATGCCGAAAGGAAGATCGGCACGGCTGGATCGGAATTTATCCGACGCAAGTACCGATTTCATTGATACGATCTCAGGATTCTGGTTTGGGACTTCAATACCTATTGTTCCCTTTCCCGGTATCGGTGCGATGATCCGGATGCCAAGAGCTGAAAGGCTCAGGGCGATATCATCCTCAAGGTTTTTGATCCTCGATATCCGGATGCCCGGGGCGGGCACGATCTCATATAATGTCACCGTAGGCCCGATCGTTGCCTTGATCTTTTGTATCTCAATGGAATAGTTGCCGAGGGTCTCCACAATGCGTTTTTTGTTCCGCTCCAGCTCCTCCTTCTGCACCGATCCCGAATCGCTGCCATAATCCTCCAGAAGTTCCAGCACGGGGAAGACATATGACGGAAGGTCAAGCGTGGGATCATACGGATCGTCAGAAACGTGTTTTTCTGTCGGCTCATCTTCGCCATCCGGGGAACGAATATCTTTCTCCGATCCAGCCGGATTTTCAACGATCAGCTCCACATCACGGTACAATTCAGGTGTATCTGCATCGCCAGGATCCGGATCATTCACCTCGCCGATTACCGGCTCAACGATGCCGGAATCTGCAATATCCATTTCATTCGTTTCATCGCCGGTATCGGATTCCGCGTCATGCAGTGAACTCTCCGGCTCAAGAATATCTTTATCCGTGGAAACCGGATCCCCGTCTTCCTGATCGCGGGAATGAGGGTTCCTTCTCAGGAAAAACCGCAGAAAACGAAATGAAAAGTTATACTGCAGAATTAAAAAACTGGTCAAAACAAAAAGAAGCAACAGGCCTGTTCCGATCTTTCCGAGCAGTTGAACAAGCCAGATTGAAAGCTGCCTGCCTACCCCCCCCCCCAGAACCGCCAGTGTATCATGGTTACCGAAAAGAAATCCGAAGGTCGCACAAAACCAAACAAGTGCAAGCAGGGACATTCTGGCTGTTTTACCGGGTGGCAGCAGTGAAAAACCGGAAAGCAGCTTCACCCCCCAGACCAGGAGCAGGGGTATAAGGGCAAAAGCTGCCAGGCCAAACCATCGCTCAATGAATAGCTTTGAAACAGCCCTTCCGGCCGAGCCAATCCAGTTCTCAGGGTGGCTTCCCGAAGGGATTGCCTGGTCAGCCTGCCATGTAAAAAAAAAGGAAATAAAAGCCACAGCCATTGCCAGGGAGGCAATGGTCAGAAATAACCCCAGAATTCTGTGGAATTTCGGATTACTCAGCAATGACCAGACAGATTTGAAAAACCCCTTCAAGCCGGATTTCGATCTTTTGGTTTTGCCTTTTGAAGCGCTCTTGTTACTTTCAGTCCTGGTTTTATTTGCTTTCATTCATTTCTGAATACAGACCCTTTGAGGGATGCGCGACAAAGGTAATATGAAATGGCGTGTCCGCAATAAACCCGGAGGTGGACGCAGGACGCTGAAAAAGAAATTTGACTTACACTAATTAATTATTCCGGCAGCTCAGTGGATCAATCTGAATGTCTTGTTCCAGCGTATCTTCCCTCCGAAGAGCGGTTTGTCGGGATCCAAAGATAGCCAGACAAACACCGCCTTCCCCACCACATGGTCTTCAGGCACAAAGCCCCAGAACCTGGAGTCAGCAGAGTTATGCCGGTTGTCTCCCATCATCCAGTAATAATCCATCCGGAAGGTATAGGTATCGGCCTTTTCGCCGTTGATATAAATCTCCCCGTCAACAATATTCAGTTCATTGCCTTCATAAACAGTAATGATCCTCTCATACAGGGAGATATTTTCAAGGCTGATCGGCACGGTGGTTCCCTTCTGGGGAATATAGACCGGTCCGAAATTGTCAAGATTCCATGGGTAACGTTCATCAAAAGGGAAAAGAACAGGGAACCACATTCCCTTGGGTGCGATCTGGCGTTCAACTTTCCTGACCACCGGTATGCTTTCAATCCTTTCTGCGGCTATATTTGTCAAAGGAAGCTCTGAATACTTGACGAACATCTGCTGGTAATCTTCGCCGGAAATTTCGAGCTCATCCTGAATATCGCGATGGATAGGGCCTGTTGCGGAAATGCTGTATTTGAACTGTCCCTTTTCGGGGAAAGGCAGAAGGCGTCCGTTTATGTAGACCTCCTGGTTGATGATCTCAAGGGTGTCGCCGGGAATGCCGATACAACGCTTGATATAATTTTCCCTTTTATCCACCGGACGGTAAATAATATTGCCGAATTTCCTCTTGTTTCTCCATACTTCATCCCTGCCGTATTCCTTAACCAGGACATAATAGCTCCTCTCACTCTGAAAACGTGTGGAAACGGTATCCCCTTCCGGGTAATGGAAGACGACCACATCGTTGTTCTTTATTTCTCTAAAGCCTTTGAACCTGTAATAGGGCAATTTTATCCACTCCAGAAATGATTTCCGGTCTTTTGACATCGGCATGGTATGATGAACAAAAGGAAAGGAAAGCGGGGTGTTTGGCACTTTGGGGCCATATGAGACCTTGCTGACAAAAAGAAAATCTCCCCGAAGCAGGGACTTTTCCATGGATGAGGTTGGGATCGTGTAGGCTTCGATCAAAAATGTCCGGATGATCGTGGCTGCGATCACAGCAAAGATGATGGCATCCACCCACTCTCTGATCCACGATTTTTTGATCTTTTTCCTTTTCTCAGCAGGTGTCCAACGCTCTTCCCCGGACATGCCCAGATAAGGCATGTATATAAAGGGGAACACTACGGCCACACCCTGTTCCCAAAGGGAATACTTCCCGAATCCCTTGGCCAGTTCAACCAGCATGAGCATGACCATAAAGAAATTGATAAATGGGATCAACAGAAAAACATACCACCACATGGGTTTCCTGATGATCTTCAGCCAGACGTAAAGGTTATAAAAAGGGATTAGGGTCTTCCATCCGGGTTCACCGGCCTTTTCGAAGACTTTCCAGGCAAACAATGCCGGAAGGGTAAATGAGACCGGAAAGAGAAAAAAAATGCTCAGCATACACTGGTGGCTTGATGTGGCCCAAAGATCCGATCATAGCATGTAACCACCCAATTTACCTTACTAAAAAATGTTAAAGGCGTGGGCGATTTAAGGATTTTTCACAAATCCCTCTGGATCTTCCGGCTGTGAAGGCGCAATATTACAAATATTCTGTTATACGGAACCGGAATACCTTCTTATGATCCACTCGCTGAACATCAGACTGAAAATCACCCCCAGCAACCACCAGACTCCCAGTATCTGGCTGAATCGTTCCTCCTGGTATACGACCGGCCGGATATCATCCCTTGATTTCATGGTCTCTATCAGCAACCCCGTTTCATGCGGGTAAAACATCCGGCCTCCTGTTTTGTCAGAAAGTTGGAACAGGAGTTGGTGATCCGCCGTAGTTCTGACCATTTCCATCTGAAGCGGAGAGATTACAAATTCTCCGGATTCCTTATAAGCCATCCCATTATAGGAAACAGATGCCTCATAACGGTATTGTCCGGGAGGAAGGTAGCCTGCGTTCAGGTAATATGATTGTGAAGTAGGGCTGAAGACATAGGGAAAGTTATTCCCTTTTCTGTCGGTGATCTTCATGTACACCTCCGGATCGTTGACGGGCTCATAACTGGGATTGTAGAGTTCGGCGCTGAATTCAACAGCTTCATCCTCGTTGAATCTGTTCCGGCTGACCACTCTGAAAAATCCCTTGTCCACCACGAGGGAAAGATACTGAACCGTCCGTTGCAGAATGTCATCAAAAGCATCATGAGTGCCATCCGCCTTAAAATTATGCAGTCTCCACTTCCAAATCCCTTCGCCTGCAATGGTCCCGTATCGGGTATCATCCTTTTGAGTAAAAATGACCAAAGGGTCTTCAGTAACGACATTACCGATCCGCTGCCTGAAGAGGACATGCGGGCTGGAGGTGGCACGGTAATTCCCGAAAGGGCTTACCAGCGGAGGAAAGGATTTGATCAAATGCAGGATGGATTCGTCAACCGAAAACAGCCCGAATCCTTCGTCGAACGATGGCAGGGCTTCATTCCAGGCGACTCGTCCCCCTTCGATCCGCATCCCCGATCCCATCTCGTTAAAAAGTCCAAGATCCGAACGGGGTCCAATGATGACCAGCATCGGGATACCCAGCACCCCGGCTTCCCTGAACACCGATGCAAGCGGTCTGTCTCCGGCCGGCAACTGATGCAGCACCAGCAGGTTGACCCCTTTCAGCGAGCCGCTGAACCGGTCCGCTGCATACACATCCACTTCATAATTCAAGTGAGCCAGAAGGGACTGTCTGATAGCTGAAACATCCGGATGGGGAGAATGGTAAAGAAGCAAAACCTTCTGACGGCTGTCGAGGACATCAATATAAATATCCATGCTGTTGTTGGCAAGCCCGATCTCTCCTTCCACTGCCGCAAGCCTGACAGAATACCTGTTCATCCCCGGCTTGTCGGCATGCAGCATGAATGTTTCCCTTGCAAGGTAATGATCCTTCGTGACCCCAAGCTTGCTCTCAGCCACAGGCTTCCCCTCTGTCAGGATGGTCAGGCTGGATGTCTCTCCGCTGCACTCTTCCGCACGGATGATCACCTCCACCGGAAATTCATTGCCCAGATAGGCAATCCTGTTGTAATTCACCTTTTCCAGAACCAGATCCTTCTGGATGCTGGAATCTCCCAAAGCAAGGGTATAGACGGGAAACCTTATTCCTCCGGTCGTATACAAGGGATTTACCCCCCGGTTGAAGAGTCCGTCTGTAGCAAGAATCAGTGCCCCCACATTTCTGTTGGAAAAACGGTTCTCCAACTCTCTGAAAAGGTTTGACATATCAGTGGCCTCCTCATTGAATTCTACTGTTCCGTCGCGGATCACCCTTGTTCCGAATGTGAAAAACCTGAGGTCGTAACTGGCTGCAAGATATTCGCTCATTTCCCCGATTTTTTTGGTGAAAGCCTCGCGGTACCAGGATGAATCCTTATTGGCAACAACGGAAGAAGAGTTATCTATGGCAAAAAGGATCAGGGGTGGCTCCGAACGGCCATGCCTGATCCTGATCATAGGATCCAATATCAACAGGGAGATAATGGTAACCGCCAGAAACCTGAGGATGCTCAATACCCTGCGACGGCCGATGGACAGGCCCGATCTGCGGTCCCGGAAATACAGGAGAAATGCAGCTGCAAATCCAAGAATCAAGGAAAGAACAATGTAAACAACAGGATTTGCAACGTTAAAGACCAGATCCATTCCGATACTCTTTAGGACAAATTTTAAAACGGCACTTTTCAGGCAGTTATTTTCCGGGGTGACAGGCCAGGTATCAATTCCTCACTTGATGGAGCGGGATTACCTGATGGCGGTGAGTACGGTATATCCGGTCAGTTTGCCGTTTTTATTGTAGGATTCGCTGCGAACCATGCCCACGTCACGGCACATCCACTCGGCTCCCCTGGCAGAGATTTTCATCAGCATTTTGGTCTCAATGTCGTATGTGATCTTGAAGCAATCGAAAACACCGGCGGGTGTGGTTATCTCTTCCCGGGCTTCGACCTTGCGGTTGGTCAGGTCTACCTGGAATGTGAACATATTCATGCCGCCGGATTTCACCTTCATGGTCATCGAGGCGTCCTTGAGTGCCATTCCGGGATGCATATTTGCAGGAAGCTCGGGATCGGAGGCTTCTATCTCAATATCCATATCCTCATATTGCGCCAGAGCCTGCTGATCGAAATAGTTCTTCATGTCCATATAGAACACTCCACCGCTGCAGCGTAGTACCAGTTGACCCTTGGTCTGGCTGTTTTCCTTTTCATCAAGGAATTCCGACTCTACTGTCAGCTCCAGGCCCTGATCATTCTCCACCCTGCTGAGAACCCTCATGATGGAGGTTCCGGAAAGTTTGTCCTTTTCAGTATAGTGTTTCATTTCAATGAGGGCACCCTCACGGGCCGGAAAATAAAACTCACAATCCTGTGCCGGCATGACCAGCCAGAGGATCATAATAAGCATCGTTAGTGAAAGACTTTTCATGTGAATTTAATCTAAGTATTGTTGGAATAATCATGTTTTCGCAAAAAAACAGGATAAAATGGAGGATAATCCTCATATAACAGAAATAAACATCTCTGTCCTATGTATTCATTCCTCCGCAGACGCTGATGACCTGTCCGGTGACATATGAGGAAAGGTCGGAGGCAAGAAAGAGTGCAACATGGGCAACGTCAGCAGGAAGCCCTCCCCTTCTGAGCGGGATTGAGGTGATCCATTGGGCACGTATCTCATCCGTCAGTTTTGCAGTCATTTCGGTTTCAATAAATCCGGGTGCGATCGCATTACAACGGATACCCCTGGAACCCATTTCCTGAGCCACCGATTTGGTGAATCCGATCAGACCTGCCTTGGACGCAGAATAATTGCTTTGTCCTGTATTTCCGGAGATACCGACCACAGAACTCATATTGATGATCGAGCCGTATCGCTGTTTCAGCATGGATCCCTGAACGGCTTTTGTCAGGTTAAAGGCTGACTTAAGGTTCACACGCATTACCAGATCCCAGTCATTCTCGTTCATCCTCAGCAGCAGGTTATCCCTGGTTATCCCTGCATTATTGACGAGAATATCCATATGTTCAAAGTCTGCCGTTACCTCCCTGATGAAAGTTTCAGAAGCCTCCCATGATCCGGCATCGGATGCATACCCCTTGCACCTGACACCGAACGAGCCGGCCTCGTGCTCAAGGCTCTCTGCCATTTCATCGTAGGCAAGGTCGGAGAATGCGATGTGGGCTCCGTTTTCTGCAAAACAGAGGGCAATAGCCCGGCCGATCCCTCTGGATGCACCAGTGATCACAGCCGTTTTCCCTTCCAGTAGTTTCATAGATGTCCCTATTTGTTGTCTTGATTGTTCATAATCATGGCGCGGAAAGCCGGTGACAATGTGAAAGAGGTGCCATCATCCCCGATGACGGCATCCAGGATATCCACAGCCAGCAGGTCGGTGATGATCTTTCGTGCCTGGTAATAGGATGATCCCGTCATTTTCCTGAAATCCGCCAGGGTCACATCCGGGTACTTATCCAAATATTGCAGAAGTATTTTTTCAAGTTCGGTAAAGACGATACGGGTGCCTTCAATCCTCTTTTTCTTTTCCCACGCGCTTACCACGATACTGTTGGCCAGAATGTCATGGTCTCCGTACCGGATCCAGGCCATCCAGCGTCCGTCTTCCCTCTGGGCAAAGTGAGGTCTCATATCGCTGGCTGGTATGGTAATCTCCAATACCTTTTTCTTTTTCTCAACATTCCATTCGCGGCTTGAAAATGCCACCACCGGCCGGGTGAAGCGCTTTGCTGCGTTTTCGGCCATAAAATATTCCTCTTCTGACCTGATCCCTGCAATGGTACCGTCATCATTTACACCGATCAGTAGTGTTCCTCCCTGTGTATTGGCGAAAGATACAAAACTCCGCGCGATCTTCCGGGCATCGGCAATCTCGAACTTGAAATCCAGGTGCTGGCTCTCGCCACGGGCAATCAGCCGCTGGATGTATGATAGCCGGATCATCTCCAAAGAATAGGCAGGTAAAAATAGACATAATTCGGAGAGCAGAAGGGTGAAGCACAATAAAAAGGCTAGGCTGCCTTTTCAGTAAAAACAACCTCATGCAAATATTTTCCGTACCCGGGGCGGGACTTGAACCCGCACGGCCTTTTGGGCCAAGGGATTTTAAGTCCCTCGTGTCTACCAGTTCCACCACCCGGGCCGATGGCAAAAAAAATCTCTCATGATGCTGAGAGATTGATTGTTGGAGCGGAAAACGGGACTCGAACCCGCGACCCTAACCTTGGCAAGGTTATGCTCTACCAACTGAGCTATTTCCGCTTGAAGATTTTAGGGAGTGCAAATTTAGACAAATTTCCATAACAGACAAAATTATTTACCTAATATTTTTTTAATCTCATGGAGCTTTAGCAGGGCTTCCACAGGTGTGAGGGTGTTGACATCCGTATTGATGATATCATCACGGATTTGTATCAGTAAGGGGTCTTCCAACTGGATGAAACTCAACTGAAAGCCTTCAGGCTCAATTGTCCTGCTGGCAGCTTTTCTCTCAATAGCGCGGTTCTGGCTGTGTGAATTCTCAAGAAAGGTCAGTATCTCTTCCGCTCTCTTGAGCAATTTGTCAGGCATACCGGCCATACGGGCCACATGGATGCCGAAACTGTGTTCACTTCCGCCCGGTTGAAGTTTTCTGAGAAAAATAACCCGGTTGCCAACCTCCTTGATCGAAATATGAAAGTTCTTGATCCTGCCGAATTTCATGGACATCTCGTTCAGTTCATGGTAATGGGTCGCAAACAATACCTTGGCCCTGAAAAGAGGGTGTTCATGAATGTATTCTGCTATGGCCCATGCAATGGAGATGCCATCATATGTACTGGTTCCCCTCCCGATTTCATCCAGCAATATCAGGCTCCTGTTGGAGATGTTATTGAGTATGCTTGCGGTTTCATTCATCTCCACCAAGAAGGTCGACTCTCCTGAGGAGATGTTGTCGGAAGCCCCCACACGGGTAAAAATCTTATCGACAAGTCCGATGGATGCCTTTTCAGCGGGGACATGACATCCGGTCTGCGCCATCAGGGTGATCAGCGCTGTCTGTCTGAGCAGTGCCGATTTACCGGACATATTCGGACCTGTAAGTATGATGATCTGCTGCTTTTCGTTGTCAAGGGTCAGATCGTTGGGAACATATTCCTCGCCAGGAGGCATTTGCGTTTCGATCACCGGATGCCTGCCTTTCCGGATATCAAGTACAAATGAATCATCCAGATCCGGCCTGCAGTAATTCCGTTCTCCGGAAACCGTCGCAAATGAAAGCAATACATCGAGTGTTGCGATCAGGTGTGCATTCAGGAGCATGGGGTCGGCAAACTCAGCAACCTGCATGACCAGCCGGTCATATAGTTGCTGTTCCATCTTCAATATCTTTTCCTCGGCACCAAGTATCTTCTGCTCATATTCCTTTAGTTCTTCGGTAATATACCTTTCCGAGTGGGTAAGGGTTTGCTTCCTTATCCAGTTGTCAGGAACCTTGTTCCTGTGGGTATGGGTAACCTCCAGGTAATATCCGAATACCGTATTGTATCCGATCTTCAGTGAGGATATCCCCGTATTTTCAATCTCTCGTTGCTGTATCCTGATCAGATAATCCTTGCCGTTGCGGAGAAAATCCCTGATCTCGTCCAGCTCATCAGAGACACCTGCTGCGATCACTGCACCTTTGCCGATCTGTGCAGGGGGTTCTTCATTGATATGTGATCTGATCATATCTCTGATGGAAGCACAGGTATTGAGGCGTTCTCCCATTCGTTTCAGTGCCGGTTGTACTGAAACAGACAGATATTCCATGATCTTTCCGGTTGCAGTCAATGCATGAAATATCTGAAGCAGTTCCCGTGGAGATATCTTTCCTACTGAAGCCTTACCGGTGAGGCGTTCCAGGTCCCCCGTTCGTCTGATCTCCTGCTTCAGGGTTTCGCTCAATGAGGTCTGAGAAATAAAATAACTGACAACATCCTGCCTCTCCTCAATGGTCTCCCTGTTCCTGAGGGGCAGAACGATCCACTTTCTGATCATCCTCGATCCCATAGGGGATTCGGTACGGTCCAGAACATCCAGCAGGGTAACTGCCTTCTCATTCATCGATTCGACCAGTTCAAGATTGCGGATAGTGAATTTATCCAGCCATACATGTTCGTCCTCATCAATCCGGGACAAGGATACGATATGGCTGGTCTTGTCATGATGGGTTTCATTCAGATAATGCAATGCGGCACCGGCAGCAATAATTCCACCGTGCATATCTTCCACTCCGAATCCCTTGAGGGATAGCGTATTGAAATGGCGGAGGAGCAGGTTGCTGGCGTAATCAAAGGTAAAGACCCATTCATCGAATGTGCTGAGATAAAAGGAGCTTCCATAGATTCTTTCAAATTCCTCCCGTTTATTTTTCTGGAGGATGATCTCTTTGGGTCTGAGGCTTTGCAGAAGCTTATCAATGTATTCCGGAGAGCCTTGTGAAACGTAAAATTCCCCGGTTGTGACATCCATAAGGGCCAGCCCTGTTGAAGTTCCTTGCAAATGAATACATCCCAGAAAATTATTGTTTCTTCCGTCCAGAACGTTGTCGTTGAAGGCCACTCCGGGTGTAACCAATTCGGTGACCCCACGCTTTACAATTTTTTTGGTTTTCTTAGGGTCTTCGAGTTGTTCGCATATAGCTACCCTCACCCCGGCCCTGACCAGTCTGGGCAGGTAGAGATCAAGTGAATGGTGAGGAAAACCGGCCAGATCGACAAAGGATGCCGCACCATTGGCCCGTTTGGTCAGAACGATGCCAAGTATTTTGGAAGCCCTGACTGCATCTTCACCGAATGTCTCATAGAAATCACCTACGCGGAAAAGCAGCACGGCATCCGGATATTTGGCCTTGATGGAGTTATACTGCTTCATCAGGGGTGTTTCAACGATCTCTCTGGCAGAAGTCATTTTTCGTGCAGGTTAATCAAACAAAGTTAGGTTGTTACATTAAAATAATATCTAATTTTATTCGACAACAAGGGTAACTTTTCAACCCGTGCCATAACATGCGGAAACTCAAGACTCACGAACTGAACAGAATTACGACAGAAGAATTCAAGAAACTGGACAAAAGGCCTGTTCTGATCATACTCGATAACATCCGGAGCATGCATAACATCGGTGCCATTTTCAGGACGGCCGATGCGTTCCGTCTGGAAGCCATACATCTCTGCGGGATCACGGCCACACCTCCGCACCGGGAAATCCAGCGGACGGCGCTTGGTGCCACTGAAACGGTTCCCTGGAAGTACTTCTCCGATACCGTCGAGTCGGTAAAACGCCTCAAACAACTGGGATATCATATTGTGGCTGTTGAGCAAACTGACCGGAGCGCGATGTTGCAAGACTATGTAGCGGTCCGTCATTCAAAAACCGCTGTGGTTTTCGGGAATGAGATCAGCGGCGTTTCGGATCAGGTACTGAAATTGGCCGATATTGCAGTAGAGGTACCCCAATTCGGTACAAAACATTCACTTAATGTTTCAGTGACTGCCGGTATTGTGATCTGGCACCTGTTCCTGCAATTTCCCGGATAAGAAAAAAGGTCACCAATTAGGGCGACCTTTTTTCATGAAGAAATTATCAGAAGTAGTTACCGGATTGCATTCTGGAAATCAGGATTGTTGAAATATTTCAGAAATTCCATATCTGTTTTTGCCACTTCCTTGAGGCCGGCGTCTTCATTGACCGCTTTCTTAAGGTTTTCAAACATCTGGGCCTCGTTGTTGGTCCTTGCACCGACCACTGCAAGCATATAGTATACCTGAGCATTCTTCTCCGCGCAATTGAAAGTGGCATTTGCACCGCTGTAATTACCCGAGAGCAATTGTGCAAGGCCCACATTGTAATCACATTTCTTGCTTCCGAATGCATTGTTCGCTCCACTGTAATTGCCTTCCAAAATCCTCAGGATGCCCAGGTTATAGCTGACATCCACACCTTGTTTCTGGGCTTCCAAATAACTGTTTTTGGCCTGGCTGTAATTTTTTTCCTTTGATGCCACCGCTCCCAGGTTGTTCAGCACCAAACCATTTGTCGCTGCAATGTTCTTTGCCTGGTTGAAGTAATTCTTGGCATCTGTCAGGTTGCCCATCTCCATACTGACATATCCCGCATTGTTAAATCCCCTCCAATCCTGCGGGTAAATCTCTGAAGCCGCCTTGTAAATATTCAGCCTGGCTGTATTATCATTGGTAAGGGTGGCGGCATACAGCAGTTCATTGATTGTCAGGGAATCCGGATGAGTCGTGGCCATTTCTGCGAGTTCAGTGTCAGACTTGGACGGTTCGTAGCAATTGACAGTGATTTCTGATCTTCTGAGCGGAGGAAGGATATCTTTTTCGATCTCTTTGTAGATCAGAGCCATATTTCTGATTTCCTGCTCCCTTTTTGCCACGTCGGACTGTGAATTCACCACATTGGTGATCACGTTCTTATCCTTGATCTCAGAAGCCTGTACAGCCCTCATGAATCCATCCCAGTCTTCCCCGTGTGCAGTCAGGTTGTATTTGACATCCTGCATGACATCTTCCATACTTGTGTTATGTTCCTTGGCATATTTCTTCCAGAAGGCATTGAGCTTGTCTTCAATGTATTTCCTTCCAGTTTCGGAACGTCTCTGGGACAATCCCTGGTTAAAGGACTCCTCACCTTCAGGAGAGGCCCATGCATGCACGTCAATATCACGGATTTTCCAACCGTTCTCGATAAATGTATTCAATTCTGCGAGTGCAAATTTGGCTTTAGACTCTTTGTTGAGGGAATAGTCAAAATTGAGGTCATGGCGGTTGACAACGTAATAGATGATTCCTTTTTTCGAAACGATGATATCGCGTTGCAGTCCATGTTCAGCTGTTAAAAACACCTCACTGTTCATTACGCGTTTGGATGTCATGATCAGGCCGTCGGCCAGTTTCCGGTCCACCAGGCTGAAAGGTGTTTTGCCGTTGATAGAAGCCATCGGTTCCACATAGACCTCGCATACATCCATACCCGGCTCATACTTGATATTCTGGGAATAGGTGAAATTACCGCCGGTTGAAGGAATGATGATGGCTCCGGGTTTGCGGAATTCTTCGGGTACCTCTTCGCCCTGCAGATAAATAGTGGGGAGTTTTTTGGTCTGGCTTCCGTATTTGAGCACCGGAGTGAATTCCACCACTGCTTTTTTGTTGAAATAGTCAGGAATGGTTCCCTTGATCTGCATGGGGACTGAATCGCCATTGACGGAGAGAACAATGTAATCAGTCTCGATCATGATCTGTCCGGCTTCCTTGGGCCTCCAGAAATTGTAGGAAAGACCCAGGGATGTGTAATAATAGGCGTCATTTTTATTACCACTGATAAGGGCGTCCAGTTTGTCGGAGTCGAACCAGCGGATGGTGGTCTCCACATTGACATCCCACCTGTTGCTGATTTTAAAGTCCAAGCCCACTCCGGTGGGAACCATTGCTTCAGTGGTTCTGTCCCCCTTGTCTCCAAACTGGTTGTAAAGCTCATCCGCCTGGTAAAGCTTCATCTGTGCCGGGTCATCATGCATAGGCATGTTTTTGGATTCGATGATGTATGATTTGGCGATGAAGTCAACGAAGCCAATTCCTGTTGTTCCGTAAATGTTGATCCTTCTTTTGGGGCTGTAACCGAAGACCAGGTTGGTAAAACTGACTGTGGTACCCAGGATGTAGTCAGTCAATTCCGATTCAAAACGCAGGTTACGTGCATTTCTGATGCCCTTCAACGGTGCATTGATCAGTGATCCATAAAGTGTAAAGACAGGGCTGATGTGTTTTCCCAGACGTGCTCCGAATCCCCAGGTGAGCTCATCCTTATTAAGCATATCCAGGTGCCATTCACCTTCCTGCAGGTCACAATGGCTCTGGGTGAAACCGCCATTGAGGTTGAAATACCATTGATAATAACATTTGTCATTATCGTCAAGGTTGGTATTCTGCCCCTGCACTACCCCGAGAAAGGTAAGAAGAAATGCAACCAGTAATGCTTTTGGTACAATCTGATAATTTTTCTTCATAATATTAGGTTTTTCTCTGATAACTACTTCTCTTCCAAAATTAATCCAAATGTATAACAATTATCTCATTAATCCAAATTTGGCAATGATTTTTTTTACAAATTTGGTTCAAAGATATAAAAAAACTCACAAACTTCTGCTTTCCTTTCCTAAAAATATTAAATAATTGTTAAACTCAGCTCCCTGTTTCTATTGTTTCAGTGAGTCCGGGGATGTGGTCTCCAGAAAAGACTGCCTCGCCGAAATTTTACATTTGTATCTCAATTTTTATGCCATTTCATTTATTCTTTTCATAATTAAAAAATTTACGAAGCCCGGTTGCCTAAATACATCTATGATTGGGCATAATCTTCCCAATTTGGGATTGCCGGGGCATTTAGCATCCGCTTTTCAGTTGCTGACAAACCGGAAACCTTCCTGGTGTTTCTTGCCCAGAAGGTCCAAAACCATTTCTATATGATCGGAGGAGCTCAGGAAATCGATATGCCTTGTATCCATTACCAGCACAGGATAACTGTTGATCCTTTTCAGGTATTCGAGATAAGCTTTCTGCAGTGCTGTCAGATATTCGTCGGAAATATCCTTTTCAAAATCCCTGCCCCGCTTCATGATCTGGCTCCGGAGCCTTGGAACTTCCGCATGAAGATAAACAAGGATATCCGGTGCAGGCATTATTCCTGCAATGATATGGAAGAATCTTGAAAACAGCCCGAACTCAGCACCTGCAAGGTTGTTCCGTGCAAAAAGCAGTGACTTGTCTATAAAATAGTCGGAAACAATCCCTGTTTGAAACAGGTCGGGGGAATTAAATTCCTGTATCATTTGTTGGTATCGGTCGGAAAGAAAAGACATTTCCAAGGGAAAGGCGTACCTGTCGGGTTCCCTGTAAAATTTGGGCAGGAAGGAATTGTCCTCAAAACGTTCCAGAACCAGCCGGGCATTCAGTCTGGCGGCAACCAGACCGGCTAATGTTGTCTTACCGGCACCGATATTCCCCTCTATAACAATATATCTGTAAGGAAACATCAGACGGGCGTGTTGGCAGATTTGAAAATTTCAACCGCAGCCGTATCCGGGCATGAAAGTTCAAGTTCACTGATCTTTATATTCAGGACGGGGTGCAGCATGTCAGGGAGAATCTCACAAAGGGGAACAAGAACGAACTTCCGCACCGGAATCTTTGGGTGGGGAATGATAAGCTGGTTATTCACCACATGAAGATTGTCGAAGAACAGGATATCAATATCAATCGTTCTTGATTCATATCCCTGTATGTTCCTTTTCCGCCCCAAAGTATCCTCAATGTGGTGAATAACCCTAAGCATTGCCAGCGGGCTCAGGGAGGTTTCCACAATGATGACCCGATTCAGGAATGGATCGCCTGCATAAAATCCCCATGACTCTGTCTCGTAAACAGATGAAGTCCCGATGATCCTGCCTGCCATCTGCTCCATCATCGATTCAGCGTTTCGAAGGAAACTCAGCCTGGGTTCAAGGTTGCTGCCCAGAAGAAGTATCGCCCTGCTTTTCTGATCCATACACACCCGTTTGAACAGGGATCATTGCGCGAAATTATGTATTTTTACCTACTGTTCGGGGGTAAAAGTTGATCCCTTAATACGGTTTATTCAGTTTTTAACCTTATAATCATCATTCCATGAGAGATTTCTTCAAATTCATGCTGGCCTCAATGGTAGGTTTTCTATTATCCATGATCATCATTCTTGCAGTTTTCGCCCTGATTATCGCCGCAATCGTCTCAGTTGCAGACTCTGGCACAAAAACCATCCCGGCAGAAAGCCTGCTTCATATCACCCTCGACCAACCGATAGAGGATCGGACCCCCTCAAAACCCTTTTATCTGACGGATTGGTTTACCTTGGAACAAGTTCAGCCCGGCCTCTGTCAGACATTGGAAATGATCGGGCAGGCAGCAGAGGACGAAAAAATCAGAGGCATCCTGCTCGAAATGGGTGCAGTACCCTCAGGGATCGCCAGCCTTCAGGAAATACGCAAAGCGTTGCTCGAATTCAAAAAATCGGGAAAATTCATTTATGCATATGGAGAAAGGTTCAGTCAGAAGGGCTATCTGATGGCCTCCGTGGCAGACAGTATCTTCCTGAATCCTGAAGGGGCAGTTGATTTCAGAGGATTGATCGGCCAGACAATGTTTATAAGTAAATTACTTGGGAAACTTGAAATCAATCCCCAGATCATCCGGCATGGCAAATATAAGAGTGCAGTGGAACCGCTGATCCTTGAGAAAATGAGTGAGGCCAACCGTGAACAGCTTCAATCCATGATCACTTCCGTATGGGATTTTACTCTGGAAAACATCTCTGAGTCGCGGGAAATCGGGGTAACCGACCTGAATGAAACCGCCGACAAACTATTGTTGGAGAATTCCCATAAAGCCCTGGAGATGAAATTCGTTGATTCTCTTCTCTACAAGGATCAGTTGCTGGACTTGCTGTCGGCCAGAATGGGCACAGACAAAATGAAAGGAGAGCAGTTAGTCTCCCTGCAACACTATTCAGAAACCCATATGAAAACAATCAGGCCCTCCAGGTCACAGGACAGAATTGCGGTAATATTTGCCACAGGTGAGATTTCCGGAGGCGAAGGCAGCGATGAAGGAATCGGTTCGGAAAGTCTTTCCAGGGCGATTCGCAAAGCCAGGTTGGATAAACGTGTCAAAGCCATACTCATCCGTGTGAATTCTCCCGGAGGCGACGCGCTGGCTTCCGAGGTCATCTGGAGGGAGGTATCGCTTGCAAGGGAATCCAAACCTGTTGTGGTGAGCATGGGAAATCTGGCTGCCTCAGGCGGGTATTACATTTCCTGTGCCGCAACCCGTATTTTTGCCGACCCGGGTACACTCACGGGTTCAATCGGTGTTTTCGGCGTAGTACCAGACATGCGTGATTTCTTCGACCACAAGCTGGGAATAACCTTTGACGAAGTGAAAACCAATGAGCACAGCGACTTTATTTCCATCAGCAAGCCTATGCCTGATTATCAGCATGAGGTGCTGCAGCAGTCAATCGAACAGATTTACAAAACCTTTGTAAGTCATGTGTCAGAGTCCAGAAACCTCTCATTTGAAGAGGTCGACAGCATCGGACAGGGAAGGGTGTGGAGCGGCATAGATGCCGTGAAAATCGGTTTGGTCGATGAGCTGGGTGGCATGAATGAGGCCCTGGAAGCGGCTGCAAATATTGCCGGAATCACTGATTACCGGATCATCCATTTGCCGGAACAGAAAGATGTTTTCGAACAAATCATGGAAGATTTCTCAATGAGTATGTCCGGCAGGCACATGAAAAGTGAAATGGGCGAGTATTACCCGTACTTTGAAATGCTCAGGAAAACCTCGGGATGGAAAGGAATACAGGCCAGGCTTCCCTTTGAGATATCCATTGAGTAATCCTTCGCACCAGATCCGGGAAAACGCCAGGCTGAATTCCTGGCTTCTGCAGCTTTTTACTTTTCACGAGCTGAAGAACCGGACCTCATTTACAATGGTATGGCCAGCTTCCTGATTCATTATCTGGGCGATCTTTTCACGGGCATATGAAAGTTCGGTGGCCAGTGCGGGTGAATCCAGTCCGATCCAAAGCACTCCGTTGTTTAGTTCAAGACGTGTAGTGTGTTTAGCAATAAGGGTTCCAACCAGGTCTTCCCAGGAAGCCAGAACCCTCCTTTCAGTTAGCTTTTCGGTGAGATTGCAGTGATCCAGAAGTTCCCTGATCACCTCCCCGAGTGATTGCTCATTGGAGTCTTTCATTGAAAAAAAATATCGATATGTAAAAAAATATACTTCACATAGGAATTCAGCAGGGATTATGTTCCGTTCAGGATGCTTACCCTGCCGTCATCCACCCTGAAAAGCCTGAAATCCTTGCAGACTGATTCGAGCAGCCGGGAGATCCTTTCCTGCTGGGTGTCGGTGATGAATACCTGGCCGAACTGATTGTCACCCACCATCTCAATGATCCTGCCTACCCGCTCATCATCCAGTTTATCGAAAATATCATCCAGCAGAAGTACAGGCTGTATCCCCCGGGTCTTCCTGATAAAATCAAACTGCGCCATTTTAAGGGCCACCACGAAAGACTTCTGCTGTCCCTGCGACCCGAATCTCTTCACCGGAAAGCCATTGATCAGAAAAGATACATCATCTTTGTGCACGCCTGAACATGAGAATCCCATTCGCCTGTCCTGATCCCTGTATTCCCGTATCAGGGAAGCCATGTCATGGTCATTCAGCTGGGACTCATATTGCAGTTCAACATGCTCTATGCCAGAGGCAATGTACTTGTAATGTTGCCGGAAAAGCGGATCAAATACAGCAAAGAATGATTTCCTGATCTCGTGAATCTCAGCGGCAGGGCCACTGATCTGCTCATCCCATATCTCGATGGAGGCATTATCGAAGCGTCCTGATTCCAGAAAGAACCTGAGGAGACTGTTCCGCTGTTGCAATGCCTTGTGGTATGTAATCAGAAATTCCAGGTAATTCCTGTCAGATTGAGAAATAACTGAATCGAAGTATCTTCGTCTCACATCACTGCCTTCATTGATCAGGTCCCTGTCATACGGGGAGATCATCACCAGGGGGTATTGGCCGATGTGATCCGACAGACGGTCGTATTCCTTTTTGTTGACACTGAAGGATTTCCTTCTGTTTCTCGGCTGTATGCAGGAAACCTGTTCCATCCTGTTTCCCGGATGATCATAAACACCATGAATGGCAAAAAAATCCATATTATGCATGATGTTCTGGCTGTCAGGGTTACCGAAGAAACTTTTGCAGAATGAAAGGTAATAAATGGCATCCAGGATATTGGTTTTTCCCGCGCCATTATTACCGACAAAGCAATTGATCCCGGGGGAAAAATCAAAATCAGCCTCCTTGCAATTTTTAAAGTTATTGATTTTTAACCGGTTCAAATACATTGTCTCATATTTTGCAGGGTTGCGGCTACTTCGTTCAAAATCCAGATGGGGGTGGAATTGCCGCCAGTGATTCCGGTTTTTGAGTTATTTGCCGCCCATGAGGATTCCACTTCACCGGGTTCCTCAATCCAATGACTGTTCCGGTTAACCTGATGGCATGTCCCAAAGAGATATCTGCTGTTGGAGCTGTGTTTGCCACCCACAAAAATGATCAGGTCATGCTTTCGGCAGAAATCCTTCAGGCCTTTCTCCCTGGCCGATACCTTTTTGCAGATGGTATCATGAACCCGGAGGTTGTCGGCATGTATGGAACATGAAATCATCCGATGCCGGATTTTTTTGACAAGTGAATGATATTCCTTCCTGTTCATGGTTGTTTGAGACAGGAGCACCACGGGTCTGTTGATATCGATGAGCCCGGCTTCATTTATCCCATTGATCACCTGTGCTTTCCCGTCTGCAAATCCCAGAAGTGATATGACCTCGGGATGATCTGGTTTTCCAAATATCACAGCAGTGCCGTTCACTTTCTTCATTTCCAGCCATGACTTCCGGACAAGCAGCTGAAGCTGAGTGACCACCGGGCAAGTGGCATCCAGTATTTCTGCACCGGCATGCCGGGCTTTTTGGTATGTTTCCGGTGGTTCGCCATGACTTCTGAACATGATTCTTTCGCCAGGCAGGCTGCCAATCCCGGAAGGGGTAATGGTTTGCAAACCCAGTGAAACGAGACGGTCCATCTCCCTGGTGTTGTGCAGTATTTCACCGACGCAGTATAGCTGATTACTCCTTGCCAGTTCCGTTTCTGCCATTTCAATGGCACGTTTCACACCCATACAGGGGCCGGCATCCGGATCGACAACGATTCGAAACATTCAAAATTAATCCTTTCCAGAGATAAGCCCCCCGAGATCGGTGATCACAGAGATATAATTGGGCGAACCGGCGAGATGGTAGGACGACCGGGCATAACTGAAATGGAATCTGGAGACACGGAATCCAAATCCCCAGGAAAAACCGACAGTAGAGAGCTTCGATTTCAACTTGAGCTCCTGACGATGCATATAGTTGTATCCTGCCCTGACGCTGAAATTCTTTGAAAGGATCAGCTCTCCGCCGAGAACAATATGCCGCATCAGATTATCGGCTGTTTTCTCAAAACCTTTTCTTTTGACCTCCTCGCCCGTTATGGCATCCAAATTTCTGTCCGCGGGGTCATCGAAATCAATCTTCCATTTCTCAAGGTGGCAATACAAAACGGAGTATCTGAAAGGCAGGTGTTTCAGCTTCTTGGACAATCCGATCCGGAGTTGAAAGGGAAGCGGTTCAATGTTGCTGGCGGAATAGGCTTTCATTTGCCTTCCGATATCTGAGGCGATGAATGATACGGTGAAATCCCTTCGGGCATTGTGGTAACTTCCGGCTACATCGACAGCCAGCCCGAATGAGGTGTAGCTTTCCAGCGAGGAGTATATCAGTTTGAGGCTGGAGCCAATAGAAAAGGAGGAATCGAGACTTCTACCCCAACCCAGATACAACGCCGATTCCCCGGCATAGAACGTGCCCGACCGCTCTCCGGTTTCTGTGGCAAGGTCGAATTTTCCGTAATCAATATATTGCATTGAGGCCACGAAGCTGCCTGTTTTGGGAAAAGTCCTTGAATAGCTGGCAACACCGTAATTGATATCTGCGAAATAGTCCACAAACTGCACCCCCAGTTGGTTGTGCATATCCGGGCTGATCAGGGACGGATTGGCCAGTGCCAGGCTGATATCCCTGTCGAGGATGGCGAGAAAATCCCCTCCCATGGAAGCCACCCGGGGCGAAGCGGTCAGGCTGAGAAACTGATAGATATGGTCGCCCCCCACCTGACCCAGAGTTATTCCGGGGAAAGCAAGCAGGAAAAACAAAGCAATTCGTCCACTGATGTATCGAACGATTGGTCTTTTCATGTTTTCAGTGCCATTGTGGCAGAATGGTTCACCGATGGAATAATCCATAAACGAGGTACAGTCCGTAATATTATTCCATTTCAGTAAACGGAACATGTTTTGATTTACAGGTGTGCTGGGTACGCGGATTGGTGTCCAGTAAAAAAAACCACCGGTTTGCGGTGGTTTTGAGATCATTTCAAGGCATCCACGATCGCCTTGAAGGCATCCGGCTGGTTCATGGCCAGATCCGCCAGTGCTTTTCTGCTGAGCTGGATATCTTTCGCATGAATCTTGCCCATGAATTCAGAATAGGACATTCCGTAAAGACGGGCACCCGCATTGATCCTCTGGATCCAAAGAGCCCTGAATTCCCTTTTTTTGTTCCGTCTGTCGCGGTATGCATATACCATTCCTTTTTCATATGCATTTTTGGCAACCGTCCAGACATTCTTTCTTCTCCCGAACTGACCTTTAACCTCTTTGAGGATTTTTTTTCTTTTCTGCCGGGATGCAACTGCATTTACTGATCTTGGCATAGCTTTACGTTTTTGCCTGAGCGGCCCTGCCGGGCTCTTGGGGGCTCAGAACAAGTGAATGAATGAATTACTTCGCAAGCATTTCTCTGACATTGGCCGCGTCCGCACCTTCGATAATGGTGACATATCCAAGGTTCCTCTTCCGTTTCTTGGACTTCTTGGTGAGGATGTGGCTTTTGTAAGCATGCTTCCTTTTCAGCTTGCCGGTACCGGTAAAGGAAAACCTTTTTTTGGCACCGCTCTTTGATTTCATCTTTGGCATTTCAGGTATCTGTTTGTTAATTATACACCTATCACTTTTTCGGAGAAATGATCATTATCATTCGTTTGCCTTCAAGCATCGGCATTTTTTCCACCTTTCCGTATTCTTCCAGTTCCTGGGCGAACCTGAGGAGTATGATTTCCCCCTTTTCCTTATAAATGATCGATCTGCCCCTGAAAAACACATCCACCTTCACCCGTGCGCCGTCCTGCAGAAACTTGATGGCATGCTTGATCTTGAAATTGAAATCGTGGTCATCCGTATGAGGCCCCAGCCGGATCTCCTTAACAACCACTTTTGAACTTTTCGCTTTTTGTTCCTTTTCCTTTTTCTTTCTTTCGTAAAGAAACTTGCTGTAGTCGATTACCTTGCAGACAGGCGGTGTACTGTTGGGTGATATTTCCACCAGGTCGAGCTCCATCTCTTCCGCAATTTGCAGGGCTTCCCGGATAGAAACGATGGCACTTTCGACATTCTCTCCCACCAGTCTGACCATGGGTGCCGTAATCCGTTCATTGACCCTGAAGGGCTCTTCCTTTTTTCTGGGAGGTCTGTTAGACCTGAAAAATGGCTTTGCTATCGCTTGTTCCTCCTCTCAATTGGTGATACAATAAATCAGATTTCCGATATTTCATTATCAATTTTCTCTATGAATGCATTGATCGCGTATGAGCCCAGATCTCCCTCCCCCTGCTTCCTCACCGAGACGGTATTCTCCCTTTCTTCCTTTTCTCCCACGATGAGCATATAGGGGATCCGGTTCATTTCCGCATCACGTATCTTTCTGCCAATCTTTTCGTTGCGCTCATCAACCAGGGCGCGAATTTCGGAATTATTGAGAACTTTAAAAATATTCAGTGCATATTTTTCAAATTTCTCGCTGACCGGCAGTATAATCACCTGGTCAGGGGCAAGCCAGAGGGGAAATTTTCCGGCTGTGTGTTCGATAAGCACAGCAACAAAGCGCTCCATGGAGCCGAAAGGTGCCCTGTGTATCATAACGGGCCTGTGCTTTTCGTTGTCGCTTCCCGTGTACTCGAGATCGAAACGCTCCGGAAGATTGTAATCCACCTGTATGGTTCCCAGCTGCCATTTTCTTCCCAGGGCATCGCGTACCAGGAAGTCCATCTTGGGCCCATAGAAGGCAGCCTCTCCATATTCGATCACGGTATTGAGCCCTGAATCCTTTGCCACTTCCAGTATTGCCTGCTCCGCTCGTTCCCAGTTCTCCTCAGTTCCGATGTATTTTTCTCTGTTATTCTTGTCCCTCAGGGATATCTGAGTGATAAAATCCTTAAAGTCCAGGGCTTTGAAAATTTTCATCACAATGTCCATCACCCCGATGAATTCCTCTTTGACCTGGTCAGGGGTACAGAAAATATGAGCGTCATCCTGTGTAAACCCCCTCACCCTGGTAAGGCCGTGAAGTTCTCCGCTTTGCTCGTACCGGTAAACCGTTCCGAATTCAGCAAGCCGAAGTGGGAGGTCCCTGTAAGACCTGGGTTTGTACCGGTAAATTTCACAATGGTGGGGGCAATTCATGGGTTTCAGCATGAACTGCTCACCCTCGATGGGTGTGGAAATGGGTCTGAATGAATCTTGACCATATTTCTGGTAATGTCCTGAGAGTTTGTACAGCTCGACATTCCCGATATGGGGAGTGATGACCGGCAGATAACCGGCTTCTTTCTGTACTTTTTTCAGGAACTGCTCCAACCGTTCCCTTAGTTGGGCACCACGCGGTAGCCACAGGGGTAATCCCTGTCCGACCTGTGGGCTGAATGTGAACAGCTCCAGGTCTTTACCTATTCTCCTGTGATCCCTTTTCCTGGCTTCTTCAAGTTGCACCAGGAACTCGTCAAGCTCTTTCTTTTTAGGGAAAGTGATGCCATACAATCTTGTCAGCTGCTTTCTCTTTATGTCCCCCCTCCAGTAGGCTCCTGCCACACTGAGTATCTTGACAGCCCTGATGAATGATGTATCGGGAAGGTGAGGACCCCGGCACAGATCCGTGAAACGCCCTGATTCGTAAAAAGTGATCTCCCCATCCTGTAGGTCTTCGATCAACTCCAGCTTATATTCATCACCCTTCGCTCCGAAAAACCGGAGTGCTTCATCCTTTGAGACTTCCCGCCGGTTAAAGTGCTGGTTTTCCCTGGCAAACTGCAGCATCGTCTGTTCAATACGGGCAAAATCATCTTCACTGATCACCCGGTCACCCAAATCGATGTCATAATAAAATCCGTTTTCAATATCGGGGCCGATACCGAATTTTGCTCCCGGAAACAAATGTTCTATTGCTTCGGCCATAAGGTGGGCGGACGAATGCCACATGGTGGCTTTGCCTTCCGGATCATCCCATGTCAGAAGCCTCAGGCTGGCACTGGTCTTAATCGGGCGGGTAAGATCCCTTACTTCACCGTGTACTTCTGCCGCCAGAACGTTTCGTGCCAGGCCTTCACTGATACCCCTGGCAATTTCCAGAGGTGTAACGCCGGCTTCATATTGTCGGATTGTCTGGTCAGGAAAAGTAATATTGATCATGGCCGTATATATACGTTTCAAAAATTGGGGGCAAAGATATGAAAAATTTCATCGTTTTTCATTCCGTTAACGGTAATTAATGCCGAATCCTAAAAGGAGGCCAGGTTTTCGCAAAGATCGTCCGGGGTATGCTTTGAAGTATTTATGGGAGACCGGACAGCGCATGTATTAATACGTTTCTTCATTGTGAATTCTTTGCAAACATAATGTAATCATTGAGCATCGGTCGTGCCTGTGATCTTAAATTCAGTCCTTCTGTTATTGGCCCTGCCTTCCTCTGTTTTGTTGGTATCCACCGGGTAATTCTCCCCGAATCCGGCGAAGCTCAGCCGTTCGGGCGGCACCCCCTGTTCGAGCAGGTAGCCGTAAACGGAACGTGCACGATTCTCTGAAAGAAGCTGATTATAACCCGATTCTCCTGTATCGTCGGTATATCCGCTGATCTCAATTTTTATGCGGGGGTTTGTCTTCATGAACTCAACAAGGCGGTTCAGTTCCGCCCTTGAATCGTACAACAGTTCATAGCTATCGGTTTCGAAGAAAACGTTTTTCAGGATGGTTCGTTCTCCCGACCTTACAGGTTGCAGGGGTATGTTCATCAGAAAAGGATCCTCCCGGGGGTTCTCTCCCGTCAGGTTGAAATGCTCCGAATAGAACAGATAGCCGTCTTTGTCGACGTTGAGGGCATATCTGCGTTGAGTGTTGAGGCAGACCAGGAATTCCCCGGTTGAGGGGTTTGAGACGGACTCGGCGGCCAGTGAACCACTTCCAAGATCGGACAGCCTGAAACGGGCCTGCAGGTGCAATCCGGTTTCCTTGTCATAGACCCTTCCTTTGACATAGGTGACAGGTACCGGACGTATTTCCTTGTATAGGTTGAAAGAGTAAATGTCCAGTCCTCCGCCCCCCCCCTCCCTGTCAGATGCGAAGAAGGCTTTTGTCCCGTCAGCACTCACCATCAGGCTGTTTTCATCAAACCGGGTGTTGATGGGGTAACCCAGGTTGACCGGATCGGACCAGTTGCCGGCGGTATCCTTTCTTGAAAGGAAAATATCCATACCACCCATTCCAGGATGGCCGTCGGAAGAGAAGTAAAGGGTTCTGTTGTCCGGATGAATGAAAACCGAACTTTCATCTCCGGGTGTATTGATCCTCTCACCGAGCATTTCAGGATCACCCCATAATCCTGCAGGGTCTTTTCCGACGCGCCAGATATTATACCCACCTGAACGGTTGCTGACGTAATAGAGGGTCATGCCATCAGAAGCGAGCGAGGGCTGGGACTCCCAGTGGGAGGTATTCACTGGCGGCCCGAGGTTTCTGGGCTCCGACCATGAGGTTCCTGCCCTGTTTGAAAGGAAAAGGTCGCATCTTCCGTAACCTTCACGTCCCGGTCCATAACCGTTCCATCCTTTACATGCTGTAAAAATCAACTGATTGCCGTCAACTGAAAGGGTCGGGGCGCCTTCATTATGCAATGTATTGATGGGGCTTCCAACCGGTTGAGCCGGCATCCAGACCGCCCCATCAAAACGACTGATAAAAAAATCCTCCTGATTCCCCGTACGGGCCCTTTCATCAGGAATGAGCCTGGTAAAAAGCAAAAAGATACCATCTGCTGTCATGCAGGGGAAATACTCATTATACTCTGAATTGATGTTTTCCCCGAGAT
>JAFGHD010000120.1 GCA_016939365.1 Bacteroidales bacterium
ACAAAAAGAAAAAAGTAACCAAAAAAGAAAAAGTCAACATTATCATTAAATAAACAAAAAACGGTCAACGTTATTCAGGCATGGTCTTTCTTTTTACTTTTTACTTTCTACTTTCTACTTTCTACTTTTAACTTTCAAGTGATGGGAATGTCCGGAGTGGTTATCCCCGCCGTTTTTTCCTGGGCATGTTGAATTGTTCCAGGAAGGCGTCGAGCTTGTTTTCGGAGATACTTTCCTCAATGTTACCTGTGAGTGTAACGGTGCGGTCGCTGCGGCAGAATTCCGAGACACAGCCGAGGTTGACCAGGCATGACCGGGATATCTTGAAGAAGCGGAAGGGGATGAGGAGCTCTTCGAAGTGGCCGAGATTCCGGGAGGCGATGTCTTCCCGGTTACCGGCTGAGAAGAACCGGGAGTAGTTGCCGTCGGCGCGGCAGGCGATGATATCGGATATCGGAAGGACGGTGAAGCCTTTGACGGTGGGTATGACCAGCCGGTCGAACCGGTCGGAACGGCTGTTCACATACGACATAAGCTCCCGTATGTTCCTGTGGTCTGTACGGTTGAGCAGGTCGGTCTGAACTTTTCGGATGGCCTGATGGACCTCTTCCATCTTCACGGGTTTCATCAGGTAGTCGGCCGCGCAGTATCGGAAGGCCTTGACCGCATATTCGTTGTGACCTGTGATGAAGATGATCCGGAAGAATATCTCTGTGAACCTGTTGAGGAGGTCAAAAGCCAGGCCGTCGGGCAGGACGATATCGAGGAAGACCAGGTCGGGGCGGATCAGTTCGATCTTGTCATATGCCTGGTCCAGGTTGTCGGCGCTGCCTACCACCTCGATGGTTTCACCATACCTGCGGATGATCTCCGAGAGGATATTCCGTGAACGTTGCTCATCGTCCACAATCACCGCCCTGATCGCTCCCTGGTTCATGCGCTGTGACTATTCCAGATCATGTATTCCGAATGGTACTCTCCTTTTGTTTACGTCCACCTACCTGATCCCATATGCCAGAAAACTCCCTTCTCCCATGCCAGTTCCTTAAAGTTCCTGTCCCGCCTCCGGCAAACCTGCCAGGCTCCTTGAATCCGGATTCTATTCAATGTAATCACTATGTAAAAATAATTAAATATCTGTTGCATGATACTAAAAATTACTTTTCGATTTCGGTTTGACCGGTATTTCAATTTCCACTCTGGTTCCGGTTTCCGGTCGGTCGGTATAAAGGTTGGAGACTGTGATGGAAAAACGGGTTTTCAGGAGCTTATTGTAAATCTGGAGTCGTTCCCGGATCAGCCCCATACCTCTGGATTGCCGGATCTGCTGGTAGTTTGTTTTCCGAAGTTCAGAAGCTTTCCTGCCGACGCCGTCATCTTCCACGGTACAGAGGACGCAGCCGGGTTTGCCGAAACCGAACCGTACCATAACGTGCCCTTTTCGTCCTTCCAGGCGGGCCACCCCGTGCCATACGGCATTCTCCACAAAGGGCTGCACCAGTGAGGGGACCACCATGGTATGGTCGGTATCGATCTCTTCGGGAACGTCAATGGTATAGCCGAAACGGTCACCGAATCTCAGATGTTCCAGCAGCAGGTATTTCTCCAGGGTATCTATTTCGCGGGCCAGCGGGATGAAGTCGCTGGCGGAGTTGTTGAGGAACAGCCTCATCAGTGCGGAGAAGTCGGCCACATAACGGTTGGCCATCTCCTGGTCGTTCGAGAGGATGAAGTCGTTGACCGAGTTGAGGGCGTTGAAGATGAAATGGGGGTTGAGCTGGCTGCGCAGCGCTTCGAGCCGGGTACGATCCTTGAGCCGGACCAGACGGAGAACCTGCTGCCGGTAACGTGAGTAAAGTATCAGGAAGATCAGGCCTGAGGCCAGGAGGGCAACGGCTATTTTGAATATGAGGGTTTGGTAGTACCAGGGGGGTATCGTAATGGTAATACCTGCGTGATTTGACCAGTCACCCGCTGCATCGGTCGCTTCCACCTCGAACCGGTAGGATCCGTGGCGCAGGTTGGCATAATTCTCAAAACGGCGTTTGCTGCCCGTATAAACCCAGTCACGGTCAAATCCCTCCAGCCGGTAACGGTAGCGGATATCGGATGCATTACGGTAATCCAGGCATGCAAATTCGATCCTTACCTGGGAGGTTCCCCGCGGTAGTGAGATTTTTTTCAGGTGATAGACCGGCTCTTCTGCCAGGAACCGTTCTCCCTGAACAGAAAGCGCCGTGATATGGAGCGGTGCGGAGGTGAGCCTTCTGCCGGCTTGCAGGACGCTGTCAGGATGGAACCTTACCATTCCGCCAACCCCTCCGAAGATCATTTCACCATTGGCGGCAATACAAGCCGCCTCGGAGTTGAATTCGCGGATGCGGAGTCCCTGGTTGATACCGAAATTCCGGAAAGCTCTTCTGACCGGCTGATATACCGAGAGTCCGCTGTTGGTACTGCACCAGAGATTTCCATACTCGTCCGGAAGGATATGGTATACATAATTATCCTGTAAACCATCTTTCATGGTATAATATTCAGTGCGTGCAGAAGAGGGATCGAACCTGCACAGCCCCCCTCCAAGCAATCCCATCCATAATCCATTGTCTTCCGACCAGTATAGTGACTCGATATTGTAATTGGAGATACGAAACGTCCGGTAAGTCTGAAGTGATTCATCCAGTCGGATCAGTTTGCCGGAGCTGCCTACCCAAACCGTACCTGAAGGATCCTGTATTAACGAGTAGATACCGCCCATTCCAGGGATATTCCGGTGAAACATGATATTTCCGCTGGCGGTATCCACTACAACAAGCGATATTTCCAGGTCGTAATCACCTCCGACGATGAGCCTCCCTTGTCTGTCGAGAAGGAGGGTACGGCATGACTTCGGGTATTCCTGCAGGCCGGGTGAGGGAAGTGCCATGTGGAAACTGTCCTTGCTGTAATCGTAGTGCAGAAGCCTGTTGCCCAGGTATCCCAGCCAGAGGCCGCCGCCGGTACAGAGAATGGACCGGATATGCCTTGAGGTTTCGGGATTGTGCATGTCGGGGCACGGATACCTGATGAGTCTGCCGTACGGTGTTATTTTGGCGGGACAGAGGAACTCCCTGCTGCCGAACCAGATGTTTCCATGATCATCTTCAGCCAGGCCGAAAATGGAAATATCCGGATGCCCTTCTGGCGTGAAATAGCGGAAATGATCGCCGGTTGACAACGCCTGGGCCAAACCCCTTCCGAGACCTGACTCATTTGGACCGCCCCAGAACATGCTTCCGTCCGATGTAACCAGGAAAGTCTCTGCATGCTCACATTCGGTCAGGGGGATTTCGATAAGTGCATGACGCACGGGGAACAGAGCACAGAGCCCGGCGGACGGATCATACCATACCAGGGTGTCGTAACCGGAATACTCTTCGAGGACTTCCTCCGGTGATCTGGAAATGAAGGATCGAGTGGATTCATCCAGACGGAATATTCCCACATTGGATACAAGCCACGAGGCATCGGGCAGTGTAAGCAGTTTAATGAAAAGGTGATGATTTGAACCCAGCGGTTTAATCGGAGGGATAACCGGAAAGTTCCCGGAAAGCCGGTATTGAACTCCTGATAAGCCTGAAACGGCCTCCAACCTGTAAATTATGCCTGTTTCTATATTGGATACCCAGATATTCCATTGATCATCGAAACAAAACGGACCATAGAAAACCGGATCTCCGATATCGATATTATTATGGTCAGCAAAACCGTCCGTTTCATAATTGAACCGCCTGAATCCGGCATTTGTCAGCAGCCAGAGCTGCCCATCAGGGTCTGTTGCGGCGCTGTAAATGATCTGAAAATCAGAGTTGTGCTGCCCCCTGGAAGAGAGGTTATAGGTGTGAAAATAATCCTTTTCTGGTAAATACAGGCTGGCTGTATAGGGTCCCATTACCCAGATATTGCCGAACCTGTCGATCTGCAGGTTAGTGATGTCCGCATAGGGAAGTGCTGTTGAATCGTTCGGATCGGAGTAATAATTGACAAACTCGTTTCCGTCAAACCGGGACAGGTTGGCCCAGGTGCCGATCCAGAGGAATCCGTCGTTGTCGAAGGCCAGACATTTGACGTGGTCATGGGGAAGGCCGTTGGCCGTTGTGTAATTCCTCAGAATGTACCCTTTGGGCTGGGAAAAGCATAAAAGGGAAAAAAGCAATAGAAACCACGTGGCTGCAAATGAAAAGTTGATGCGCACAGGGAATGATTTAACTTCCCAGTAAAGATAGGAAAAGGTCAGATTTCCCAGGTCTTGCCGCTGTGCAGGAGCTGGTCTACGTTTTTGATCTTGCCCTGCTGTTTTTCCCTGGCGATCAGGCTTTTCATCAGAGCGTCATATGTAGGCAAAGCGACTGATCGGATGACACCCATGGCCATAGGGAATTCAGGCGGGGCCATACGGGCCAGCATCATGTGGATGCCCGGATCGGCTTCGTACTGGTTGTGGACCAGCAATTTAGTTTCATCTATTCCATTCTTGCCCAGTGCGACTACCTTGAGACGTGTGCCGACCAGTTGAATTCCTTTATCATGGTTTTTCCCAAAAATGAGGGGTTCGCCATGCCTGAGAAAGACCTGATTGTCGTCCTTGGTTTCGCGCGAGGTGATCTCATTATGGATATTGTTATTGAAGATCACGCAGTTCTGGAGTATTTCGATCAGGGATGTTCCCCTGTGATGTGCGGCTTCCATCATCACATCCGACATCAGTTTGGGATTTGTGTCAGTGGCACGTGCAAAGAAGGTACCCTGTGCCCCAATGGCCAGTTCACCTGCATTGAAAGGGTGCTCTATGGTTCCCTGGGGTGAGGATTTGGTGATATATCCCATGGGTGTGGTGGGAGAGTACTGACCCTTGGTCAGCCCGTAGATCTTGTTGTTGAACAACATGATATTGATATCCAGGTTCCGCCGCATGACATGGATGAAATGGTTCCCTCCGATGGCCAGGGAATCACCGTCGCCGGTCACCATCCAGACACTGAGATCGGGATTGGATATCTTGATGCCGGTGGACAGAACGGCCGCCCTGCCATGGATGCCGTGGAATCCGTAGGTTTTTACATAATAGGGGAAACGGGATGAACACCCGATGCCGGAGACGATGACGAATTTCTCTTTGGGAATACCCAGCTCCGGCAGCACTTTCAGCAGGGACGACAGTATGGCATGGTCGCCGCACCCCGGGCACCACTTTACCATCTGATCGCTTACAAAGTCTTCCTTTGTTACACCCTGAACCTGTGTTATTGCAGCAGTTTCATCGGCCATGACTAATCCTCCTTTAACAGACGACGGAATTCGCTGGTCAGTTCGCTGACCATGAACGGCAATCCCTGAATTTTGTTGAATTGTTCAAACCGGAACTCCTGGAACTGCATCCGGAGATACCAGACAAACTGTCCCAGATTCAGCTCAGGCACTATGATCTTTTTGAAGTTGCCGAGTATCTCCCGGGTATTGATTGGCAATGGATTGATATAGTTGAAGTGGGCCAGGCTGATTTTATGTCCTTGTTTCTGCAGGTCCAGCACAGCTTCCATCATGACCCCGAAGGTTCCTCCCCAGCTGATCACCAGAAGATCGCCCTTATCCTGGCCGATCACTTCCTGTTTAGGCAGGTACCGTGCGACACGTTGCACTTTCCCGGCTCTGTATTCACACATGATCTGGTGGTTTTCCGGGTCATGCGAGACGTTTCCGATACCGTCTTCCTTTTCGAGTCCTCCGATACGGTGTCTGAGTCCCGGAGTGCCGGGCAATGCCCAGCGGCGGTTCAGCTTTTCGGGATCCCTCCGGTAGGGCAGGTAGTCCGGGTCATCGGCCTGAACGAGGGGGGGGGTGATCGAAGGCAGGTCGGCAACCTTTGGAATGCGAAACACTTCAGAGCCGTTGGCGAGATAACCGTCAGTCAGCAGGATCACGGGAGTCATGTGTTCCAGTGCCAGTTTGGCTGAAATATAGGCAAAATAGAAGCAGTTGGAGCATGAAGAGGCGGCGATGACGATCACAGGTGCTTCGCCGTTCCTTCCGAACAGGGCCTGCATCAGGTCCGACTGCTCTGATTTGGTGGGCATCCCGGTGGATGGGCCGGCACGCTGCACATCAACGATCACAATGGGAAGTTCCGTCATCACTGCAAGGCCGATGGCTTCGCTCTTCAGGGAGAGTCCCGGCCCGGAGGTGGAAGTGATGGCCAGCGATCCCGCAAAGCTGGCCCCGATGGCCGATACGATGCCGGCGATCTCGTCCTCTGCCTGAAAAACCTTGGCACCAAGGGATTTGTGTTTGGAAAGCTCCTGCAGTATCTCCGAAGCAGGCGTGATGGGATAGGAACCCAGGAACAACGGCCTGCCTGACCTTTCGGAGGCAGCCAGAAAACCCCATGCCGTAGCTAAGTTACCTGTGATGTTCCGGTATGTACCCCTGGCCAGGGACGCGGGCTCCACACGATAGGTGACTGAGCGCAATGCCTCAATCGATTCGGCATAATTGTACCCGGCACGCAGGATCTTCTTGTTGGATTCAATTACCAGCGGATTCGACCTGAATTTTTCTTCGAAATAATCGTCGGCGCTTTTAAATTTTCTGTCGAAAAGAAAGAACATGATGCCCAGGGCGAACATGTTCCGGCTCTTCATGACCGTCTTGTGATCCAGATCCATTTCTTCGACGCTCTTTTTGGTGAGTGAGCTGATGGGGGCACGGATCACATTGTAGTCGGCCAGTGTATCGTCATCCAGTGGACTGACATCAAAACCGGCTTTCGACAGGGTTTTTTCAGTGAACATGTCCGTATCGACAATGATGGTGCCGCCGGGCTTGACCCATTTGAGGTTCAGCTTCAGCGGTGCAGGGTTCATCGCCACCAGAACGTCCGCCATATCGCCGGATGTAAAGATATGCCTGTGACCGAAGTGTATCTGGAAGCCTGAGACGCCTGCAACAGTGCCCTGGGGGGCCCTGATCTCGGCCGGATAGTCCGGGAATGTGGCAAAATCATTCCCCGCAATGGCAGCAGCGTCTGAAAACAATGATCCCGTGAGTTGAATACCATCCCCGGAATCACCTGCAAATCTTACCACAACATTGTCCAGCACCACTACCTTGCCTCGTTTGGCAGTCATCATATGTAGGTTTAATACCTGGCAAAAGTAACAAGTTTATTTCGTTAGGATTGTCATCTTTTAATAAATTTTTAACATACCAAACAGTGAATCCTCTCGTTATTGGGCTAAACAGCAACCGATGGAATTGATAACTTTACCTTGAATGCCGAAAACACAACTGATCATCCATCCAAAATCGGATTACAAATGTTGAAGTATTGTAAAACAGTGCTGCAAAAGGTAAGTTTCAACAGGGATTTGTTCAGAAAAGAACTCAGGAAATCAATTCATTGGCTGGCACATGAGGATGCCCTGATGCTGAAAGCATGGTGTATCATACAGTTCGGATCCTTGTACAGTGATTTGATCCGGGATGTCTTTGAAAATTCAGGCATCTGAAGCTGAATCACTCACGGATGCCATCCATTCCACATAAGAGGTAGCTGTTTCCCTCAGCTTCACGGAAGTAAGTTTCAATTGTGGAGGAAGCCTGAGCAGGATGCGCTGCGCAAAATCCTGCACCAGATTCTCGCTGGTGGGCTGATAGCCGACCAGGATGGTTTTCCCTGAAATACCATCCATCTGCCCGAGCCAGGCTGAAGGAGTATTGCTGTTCAGGACGAGTGCATGATCGAAATCATTCACCACCGCTTCCCGGATGATTTTTTTCAGATCGCCAAAGTCAATCACCATTCCGTTTTTTGGTGAATCCGGGTCTGTTTCCGGAACCCCTGACACTGTAACGGAGAGACTGTAGGAATGTCCGTGGATGTTACGGCAGTCTCCGTCGTAACCCAGCAAAGCATGGGCCATTTCAAAGGTAAATTCCTTGGTGACTTTGATCCGGTTCATCTATTTGACGGCTTTTATGATGATACATTTCCCCGGGGAGGTGGCACGGATGATGTAAACGCCGGGTGGCCAGTCGCCGGTGTCGATGTACGTCGTGGATGTCCAGGAGGATATGATTGACCGCACAATGCCTGAGGCATCGGTGATGACGATGCCGCAGCAGCCGCTGTCCGGGTTATGCCTGAGGGTCAGATGATCCCTGAATGGATTCGGGAAAAGCAGGTTTTGTCCGGGAGACAGATGTTCACCGGCAGTGGTGGCGTTGCCCCAGATCATATCAGCAAACTCCGGGTGATCGATGAAAGGATTGCGGTTATGCTGGTATCCGAAGATTTTTTCATGCCGGGCATTTTCAAAATTATCAGGTGGATCCTGGACATTCCAGATCAGGAGGGTGGATAATTTTCCGTGTAGCGGTGCGGGTGCGGTATTCACTGCGTCGGCGGGCTCGAGGTCAGGCTCCCCGTTGGTACCTTCGTATCTGACGGTCATATAGAGGATCATCCGTGCGACATCCCCCTTGACCGCATCGCGCGGTTCCCATGAATCATCATCAAAGAAGCATCCGGTGGCTTCGGGATGGGGCTGGCCGCCGTTGTCGAAATCCTTGTTACCCCGGTCCGAGTTGACCGATGCATCTGCCGGGCGCATGTGGTGTATATCCGTACCGCAGGGAGGGGTATCGCCAAATCCACCATGCGATTTAGCCCAGACATGTTCACGGTTCCAGTCGTTGGGTCCTCCACCAAAAGTGCTTTTGGGTTGGGACCGGCCGGTATACAAAAGGATCACGTTGTCAGGGTCGGAAGGGTCTTCATCAGTATCCATCAGGAGAGTCTTCACCTGGCTGTAGGAATATTCGGTATGACCGTCAATAATCCCATGCAAGGCCTCTTTGAGCGGTTCTCCCGTCAGGCCTGCAGCGGGGTCGTAGTAACCCGGAGGGGTCTGCCCCTCAATCCGGGTGACACATGAAAGAAATAAACCTGTTACAAGCAGGATGACCGTGAAAGGCCTGACTCCTTCATAAAAACTGCGGATACACTTGAATTTGTGGACGGTAGTCTGCATCCCGATAAGGCATATCATTATAATCCGGTCAAGACGGCTCCCGGGTCTTTCCCGTCGAACAGCAACTGTGCCGGATTTTCAATCATTTCCTTTATTTTCAGCAGGAAGCTGACCGATTCCCTGCCGTCGATGATCCGGTGGTCGTATGAAAGTGCAAGGTACATCACCGGGTGGATCTCCACCCTTCCGCTGACGGCGATGGGCCGCTCCACGATATTATGCATACCCAGGATGGCACTCTGCGGAGGATTCAGGATCGGTGTGGAGAGCATGGATCCGAATACGCCGCCGTTGGTGATCGTGAATGTGCCCCCTGTCATCTCTTCGATACTGATCCGGTTTGTACGGGCCTTTTCTGCCAGTTCCTTGATCTGCAGTTCGATTTCCGCCATGGTCATGCTTTCGGCATTGCGCAGGACCGGCACCATCAGCCCCTTGGGTGAGCTTACTGCAATGCCGATATCCGCATAATCGTGGTAAATGATTTCATCACCATCAATCCGGGCATTCACCTCCGGGAAAAGACGAAGTGCAACAGTGACTGCACGTGTGAAGAACGACATGAATCCAAGGGATACGCCATACTTCTCCTTGAACCGGTCCTTGAATTTTTTCCTGATGTTGAAGATGGGGGACATGTTCACTTCGTTAAAGGTAGTCAGCATGGCTGTCTGGTTCTTCACGGCCACCAGCCTTTCTGATACCTTGAGCCGAAGCGTGGACATCTTCCTGCGGGTGGTACCGCGGTCGCCGGTCCAGGCAGGCATTACCGCTGGCTCCGGGGTGTAAGTGGGCTTTCCTGAAAGGATCTCCTCAACATCCTTTTTGCCGATCCTGATGCTTTTCAATATCCTGACAAACTCCTCCTCACTGACACCACGGGTTTCCATGATCTTCCTGGCCAGAGGGGTCAGGTGAAGCATTCCGGGAACTTGGGATGCCTTTGGTTCAGGCCTTGACGCTGTTGCCTCCGGTTTTGGCTGTCTGACTTCCGGTTTTTTTGCCGGTGTGGAATCCTTATCCGGTTCTGTTGGTTTTTTCTTCTCAGGCTGAATCTTTGTATCAATATGGGCGATGACCGATCCGACAGCTACCGTCTCCCCCTCAGCAATCAGGATCTTCAGTTGCCCGGATGATTCAGCGCTTACCGTCAGGGTGGCTTTATCGGAATCGATCTCGGCGATTTCCTCATCTTTATTCACCAGCGCACCGTCACTTGTCAGCCAGTGTGCCAGCTGAACCTGCGAGATGGATTCACCCGGGCTGGGTACCTTCACTTCAATGATCATGTCCGTTCCGTATGATTGATATGGGGTGGCTATTAAAATGAATTTAGACTATGATATCCGCTTTTCAGCTGAAAAGGATTTGCTGTCGATCTCTTCCATTTTCCTCCTGGCCAGTTCTTTTTCAAAGCTCTTCCAGCGGTTTCCGATACATATCATTTTACATTCTTCCTTCACCATGGGGCAGATGCACTCCTCGAATGTTTTCTCGATGATTTTCCGTTGTCTGATGAAATGGAATTTACTGGACCCTGTTGCAGGGCTACCGCTGGATGGCCGTGCGATGACCCTAAGCGTAACATCCTTGAATTCCGCATGAATAAAGGGCCATGCGCCCATATTGTAGGGCTCCTCCTGCACCCAGAGCCAGGTCTTGGCGTCAGTATACCTTTCGGTAACATTCCGGAGCTGCTTCCTGGGAAAAGGGTAAAGTTGCTCCAGCCGAACCAGCGCCACTGTTTCATTGCCGGTCTTTTCCCGTTCTTCCAGCAGCTCATAATAGATCTTGCCCGTGCAGAAGATCACTTTCCTGATCATCTTCGGATCCAACCCGGTGTCGTCGATCACTTCCCTGAATCTTCCCCGGGTAAAATCATTGATGGGAGAGAGGCAGCGGGGATGCCGCAACAGGCTTTTGGGCGTGAAAATGATCAGGGGTTTCCGGAATGGCCTGTAAAGTTGCCTGCGGAGTACATGAAAGAAATTGGCCGGTGTGGAGCAGCAGACTATCTGCATGTTGTTTTCAGCCGAGAGGGTCAGAAATCTTTCCATCCGCGCGCTGGAGTGTTCGGGGCCCTGCCCTTCATAACCATGTGGAAGGAGTACCACCAGGTCGTTCATCACGTTCCATTTGTTTTCGGCGCTGCTGAGGAACTGGTCGAAGATGATCTGCCCTCCGTTGCAGAAATCGCCGAACTGGGCCTCCCAAATGGTAAGGCTGTAAGGTGTGGCACAGGAATAGCCATATTCGAATCCCAGCACACCATATTCCGAAAGTGGAGAGTTATACACTTCGAAGCGTGCCTGTTGGGGGGAGAGGTGGCTAATCGGCACAAAAACCTCCTCGGAATCCTCCACACGGAGGATAGAGTGGCGGTGTGAAAAGGTACCACGGGCTGAATCCTGGCCGCTCAGCCTGACCGGGAATCCCTCGACCAGCAGGGTTCCGTAGGCAAGCAGCTCACCCATAGCCCAGTCGAGCATGCCGGTCTTTTGAAGCATTTCACGCCGCGATTCCTGAAGTTGTTCGATTTTCCTGAAAAAGGGGGTCCCTTCAGGCAGTACACACAACCTCAATCCAACCTCCCGAAGTCTCTGCTCCTCCACACCGGTTTCCGGGGATGTGTCGAAGTCCTCAAGGGTGGCTTTCCGGATGTCGGTCCATTTCTCCTGGAGAAATCTGGTATCCACCGTTCCTGACCTTTTGGCCTCCTGGTATTCTTTTTCAAGGACTTCCAGCAGCTTTTGCTCCATTTCCCGGATTTCATCGTTGCCGACCCATCCGGACTCTTCCAGTTTTTTCCGGTAGATGACTGAGGGATCGGGGTGTTTTTCGATCAGCCTGTAGAGTATGGGTTGTGTGAACCGGGGTTCGTCTCCTTCATTGTGCCCGTATTTTCTGTAGCAAAGCAGGTCGATGAAGACATCGGAGTGATACTTCCCGCGGTATTCCATGGCGAGCTGGATGGTATATACCAGGGCTTCCACATCATCACCGTTGACGTGGAACACGGGGGCGAGGACTGTCTTGGCCACGTCGGTGCAATAGGTGCTTGTACGGCCTTCAAGATAGTTTGTCGTAAAACCGACCTGGTTGTTGATGACCAGATGGACGGTGCCGCCCGTCCGGTAACCCGGCAGCCCCGACATCTGCAACACTTCATAGACGATCCCCTGGCCTGCAATGGAAGCATCTCCATGGATCAGAACCGGAGTCACCCTGCCTTCATCCCCACCGTAATCATAGTCGATCTTGGCCCGGGCAATACCCTGCACCACAGGGTTGACGGCCTCAAGGTGGGAGGGGTTGGGGGCAAGGATCAGCTTCACCTTTCCGCCCGAATGGGTGGTCCGTTCCGAAATAAATCCCAGGTGGTACTTGACGTCGCCGAGCAGCGTTTCATCTTCGTATTCCCGGCCTTCGAACTCACTGAATATCCGCTGATAGGGCTTTTTCATGATGTTGGCCAGCACGTTGAGCCGCCCCCGGTGGGCCATACCGATGATAAACTCCTTGATGCCCATTGCGGCCCCCTTTTCAATAAGGGCATCCAGTGCAGGGACCAGAGACTCGGCACCCTCCAGCGAAAACCGTTTTTGACCCGGGAATTTACGGTGGATGAATTTTTCAAACATTACTGCCCGGCTGAGATTTTTCAGGATGAACCTCCTGTCCTCCAGGGTGAAGGGATATGAATTCCGGGAGCCCTCCATCCGGTTCTTCAGCCAGCTCACCACCTCTGGTTTCCTGATATAAAGGAACTCCACGCCGATGGACTGGCAATATGTAGCTTCGAGATGGCCGATGATCTCTTTCAGGGTGGCTTTGCCGATACCGATCTCATATCCGGCCTGGAACTCCCTGTCAAGGTCCTCCTTTGTCAGTCCGAAGTTTTCAATCGCTAAAGTCGGTGAATACGTGCGCCGGGTTCTTACCGGGTTGGTCCTGGTAAAAAGGTGCCCCCGCTGACGGTATCCGTTGATCAGGTTGATCACCTTGAATTCGGCGGAGTACAATCCCGTGTCCTTATCCGTTTCAGATGGACGGGCCAGTGCGAATTCAAATCCTTCAAAGAATTTTTTCCAGCTGTGATCAACGGAACCGGGGTCTGCCCTGTATTGCCTGTACATTTCCTCGATCTGGCCGGGCTCAACCCCCGACAGGTAGGAGAATTTGTCCATCCGAAATCCTTTGATTGAGGTACAAAAATACTAATTTTACCCATCATCGTCCCCATAATGCCCTGAATCATTGTATTTCAGAGGATCGCCATGGATCTGTTGAAACTGGCAGATTGGACTTTTGTGGTTTTTCATACCACACTGATCCTGTTCAATCTTTTCGGATGGATCTGGAAAACTTTTCAGCGGTTGAACCTGGCCACCCTTTTACTGACCGGAGGTTCCTGGGTGATTTTAGGATTGTTTTACGGCTTTGGATATTGTCCACTCACGGAGTGGCATTTCGATATTCTGGGCAAAATGGGTTATCATGACCTGCCTATGTCATATACGGCATACCTTTTGGAAAGGCTGACCGGCCGGCTCCTGTCGTCTTTCCATGCTGATATGCTTACAACCGGATCCTACCTGGCAGCCCTGGCCTGTTCCATCACTGTCAACATCAGGAGGAGCGGCTGCGGAAGGCGTCAGTGATTTATATCCTGCGTTGCATCCACACCACGTCAAAATACTGTCCGAATTTCAGGCCGGCATCCCTGAACCGGCCGCATTCCGTAAAGCCGTATTTGAGGTGAAAATTGATACTTGGAATATTTTTCGATGATATACTGGCCAGGATGTTCCGTATGCCGATCTTGGCGCCTTCCGTGAGCAGGATATCCAGAAGCTGCGATCCCAGGCCTTTTCCGGTGTGTTCAGGCAGAATGAAGTAGGTGATTTCTGCGGTATGGCTGAAGGTCTCAGCCGGGTGGTAACGATGCAGGATGCCGAAGCCGATCACACTGTCCCCCAGTTCCACCACATAGGCCGGGTATGCCCCCAGCCTGTCGAGCAGTTCGGAAAGATGCTCCTCCTTCAGTTCCCGTTCAGGATATGCGGCAAATCCTTCTCGGATATAATGGTTCAATACTGCCGTCACGCGCGGTCGGTCTTTATCCCTGTATTTTCTGAATGTGTATCTTGTGGATGTCATATTTTTCAATGAATTGTTTTCCGTAGTTACCTGACGACCATGCGGGAGGTTGCCATGAATCCCTCCCCGGAGACCCTGCAAATATATACTCCGGAGCTCAGACCTGTCTTCATGAGATCGACTCGGGCTGCCCGTCCTTTCAGAGTGCATCTGTGCCTTAGCCTGCCCGTGAGGTCTGAAATGTTCATGACAGTCTCCGCCGGAGCTGTTCCGGGGAGCATGATGAAGAGCGTTTCCCTTGCCGGATTGGGGAAGATGGTCAGGGAGGCCGGTTCAGCTATGACAAAATCTACCGTTGTTGCTCCCGGGGTAAAGATTGCAGACCGGAATGCACTGTGGGTATAGGTGGCGGAGCAGGTGTGCCATTCGTTTTCCTCCTCATAAGCCATTGAAAATGAGGTGATGTGGGTGGCAGGCATCCCTTCATTGGCCGGGGACCATGAGAGGCCGGCGTCCTGAGTGAAATATACTCCGTTTTGTGAAGTAGCGAGATAGATCACATCGGCATAACCCGGATGTATCAGCAGGTCCTTGGGCTGGCTGTAGATTCCGAGGCTGAGGGGTGTACCTGTCCAAGTAAGGCCTCCATCCTGTGAGGTCACGGCTGTGCCGTTGATGTCTCCCTGTCCCCCGATTCCCGCAATCAGGACATCCGGGTCATCCGGAGCAGAGGCGATGCATCCTGCATATTTGCAGCCGGAAGGAATCCCGGTATTGATCTCCTGCCATGAAGTGCCTCCATCCATGCTTTTCAGGAAACCTCCGCTATGATCCTGTGATTTGTATGCTGCATAAATGATCTGGCTGTTCTGTCCGGGAACGATGTGCAGGTGCAGTACGCTGTTGTTGGCCGGCCCGGTATATACGGAGTCCCATGTCTGTCCGCCGTTGGATGTGCGGTATATGATGGCATCCCATCCATTGACCCCGAAGTTGTTCCCGCCGATGAATATTTGCTCTGGTTCTTCGGGGGAGATGTCCAGAGAGAATATCTGGGTTTCAAAAAGGGATCCGATATTGGGGCCCGTGTTGTTCCATGTGATCCCTCCGTCTGTTGATTTGTACAGTCCTTCGGGAGCCACTGATGACGGTCCGTTCGACCATGTGTACATCGTTCCGTCCTGTGCCACGTCCACCACGGAGAAGCGGGTGGCGGGGAGCCCGGTCACCAGGCCCCAGTTCGCTGCTCCATCCGTGCTCAGATAGCATCCGCCTGAGTTTTCCGCCTCGAAACCGGCAAGGATGACGTCGGGATCGCCGGGTTGCAGATTGATGTCGTTTACCAGCAGGGATGCGATACCCCGGTGGGCATAACTCCATGACTGTCCGTTATCCACCGATCGGCATACACCCAGACTGAGATACCCTGCGTAAAGTGTATCGGTACCGGACGGCGGAAAGGCGATGCTTCTTACCGATCCCTGATCTCCGTCACCCTGGGTCTGGTAGGCCCATGTAGTACCTCCGTCAGCTGAATAATAAACCCCATCACCTTCGGTCCCGGCGAAAATCTTCAGGGTATCGGCCGGATCAATCCGTACATCATTGACCACCTTTTTCGGAAACGATGCGGAGATATTCAGCCATGTCTGGCCCCAGTCGGCCGATTTGTAGAGCCCCACATTCTGTCCGCCGAAGAGCTGACCTCCTGCCATGAAGACGGTATTCCCGGCGATGGTAACTGCATTGTAGGGCTTCCCGGAGGGCAGGTTACCTGTCCTGTCTTCCCATGTCATCCCTCCGTCGAAACTGGCTGCGATCCGGGCGTTGCTGATGCCCTCGTTGCCTACGGCGAAGATCATCTGGCTGTTGAGCGGATTCACTGCAATGTCCAGCACACCGTAACCCACCGGAAGTGCCGCGGTCAGGTCCAGCAGTGTCCAGCTCTGCCCTCCATCGCCGGAACGCACCATCACCTGGCTGGAAGTGGCACCCAGGGCGGCACTCAGTCCGCAATACAGAATCTGTGGATCCTGGGGATCGTATGCGATATCGAAAATGGAACGGTTGATCGGTATGGAGAACATCTGCCAGGTTGTTCCGGTATCTATAGACATATAACCCTTCCCGATCAGATAATCCCCGGCGGCGAAGATCGTCCCGCCGGGTGTACATTCAATGGTATGGATCATGCTGTTGGCGGCAGCAGTCAGCGAAGTGAGCAGCTCCCAGTTCCCACCTCCATCATATGTGATATAGGGATACCCTGCCGCAGCAACGAGTATATCCGGATCGGGTGGATAGATTGCAATATCCAGCACATCGCCGCCCCAGGGACCTATAGGTGTCCATTGCTCTTTCGGGGGAATTTGTTGCTGTATCAAACCTTGACTTACAGCCTGCAACCGGTGTGAGTTTCCCGCATCATCCCATAAAATATCATCATTCCGTTCAACCGGGTCCCCATACCCCGTGATACCGGTGATCACCTGCCCCCGGCATGAAAATGCCAGGGCCAGGGCGATAAAGAGTGTAATGGATGTTTTCATTTTTTCAACTGTGTCGGTTGTGATCATTATGACTCATATCCCTCCCGGCCAGGACTGAGACCGCCGATGGCGACCTGTGCCGGACATGTCATAAAATTAAGATATTTATCCCGATCCCTTCAGGACTGCTGAAATTTCATTTTGTCCCCATGTTTGAATCCTCAAGTATACAGGGGATGTCAGGATAAAGGCTTCCCCTTCCGGTGTAATCAACCATTTGCCCTATCTGATCAGGAAATATATTATCCGATGGTGTCCATGGCCGCCGGCACGGAGACAATGCAACGATTATTCATATATTGCTGTCTATTAGACAAATAGGTAACGGTTCATGTGTCAGCATCGGCCCGGAATTTTTTCAGACTGACCGGGAAGGCGAATATCTGTTTTGGGAGACTAGTGTGTTTCAGACCATAAGCTGATGTTCCTGGTTAGAAATGATAAACCAGTATAAATCCGCTCACAATGAAAATGATTGCCCAACCCCACCCCCTTCTGGTTGCATTCTTGCTTTCAACATGCCTGGATATGTTGTCTTTTCAATCCGTGTCCCGGTCATCGGTTGCTGTCGACGGTTGGCAATACATGATCATTGCCCCGGATGCTTTCTGGCCAGTGGCCCAGGAGCTGCGTGATTTCAGGCAGGACCAGGGAATATCCACACAGGTATTCTATATCTCGGAAACCGGAAATACATTTGAAGCGATCGAGGCTTTTATTGACAATGCCTACATTTCATGGACGGTGCCGCCGGAAGCGGTATTGTTGTTAGGGGATATTGGCCTGATTCCGTCAAGGGAACACGCAGCAGGTTATATATCTGACAACTTTTATTCAGATGTGGATCAGGACGGACTTCCTGACCTGGTGATCGCCCGTATACCTGCGGCCAACCTCACAGAGGCTCAGAAAGCCTCTGACAAGATTGCCGGTTATGAGTCTGATCCTTCGCTTAGCCCAGATTATTATGATCATCCCGTAACCTCCATGTGTTGGGTGGATAATTCGGAGATCATGATCTGCTCAGAGGTTATCTGCGGGTTTTTCGAGACGGTGATGGGTAAAAGTCCTGTCCGTGAGAATGTCATTGCATCCGGTACTCCCGGATCGTCCTGGTTCGCTCCGGACTGGGTGGACTATTTCGGTCCCGGTGGACTGGGCTATATCCCGGCCACACCGGTTTACCTGACCGACTGGGGTGCCAATGCCACCCGGATCAATAATGACATCAACAGTGGCGCCTTCCTGGTTCTAAACCGCGACATGGGTATTCCACTGGGTTGGCAGCACCCCCATTATCAGGTGCCTGATATTGCCGGGCTTACCAATGCAGATCCCATATTCATTATTTCAATGAACAGCTCTACTGGTGATTTCTCTTACGCTTCGGGATGTTTTGCATATGCCATGCTGGCTATGGATCATGGCGCTGCAGGTGTAATTGCTTCCACCGGGATAAACTATTCGGACTTTTATTCGGAATTCGCGTGGTATCTTTTCGATGCACTCTGGGAAGATTTCATGCCCGGATCCTCCATATGGGTCTGGCCCGCTCCGGACGGATTCAGAAGACCGGCCAGGGCACTGGCAGCACTCAAGCATTTTATGCTGGTGCTCAGTTCTCTCAATCCGCAGGTGCGTGAAAACCTGACCTATTCATATCATTATTTCGGAGAACCCTATTCCTTCATTCATGATCAGGTACCGACCGCCATTACCGCAGCGCATCCCCTATCCCTCCCTCCGGGAGCCACCACGCTGACAATGACTGCGGAGATGGGATCGATGATCGGTCTCACGGTCGACCATGAGATCATCGGCACCGCCGTTGCGACAGGATCACCATTGGTCATACCAATCATTCCTCCCGTGGAAGGAGATGAAATTAAGGTGACTGTGACCATGCAGAACAGGCTGCGCTATACCGGAACGGTACAGTGTGTCATCACAGATTTGAAGAAGCCGGCAGCATTGTCACCCATGGAGGTCAGTCTGCACTACGATAGCCGGAGCAGGTCTCTTTTCATCGATGGCTGTGGATTCACGCCGCATATCACGGTCACCGTGACAGACATCTCAGGACGGCGGGTGATGACAGACGGGATGCAGATACCGGCCCGGATTGAAACATCCTTCCTTCCATCCGGAATTTACATCGTCGGGATAACATCCGGATCATATCATTCAGCCAGTAAGGTCATTTTCAATTAAAGCATCCTGAAATACCGTCAGAACATGCCGATTATTTCAGCCTGAAAGCGGCGCCGACCTGGAGGAGGAGGGCCGATACGGGTTGATCCCATGAGTTCGTCATCGTTCCGGCATCGGTATCAATATCCGCATCGAATGAATAGCTGGCAGAAAAATAATCCGCATTGACTGTCAATGCCCATTTGTCACCCAGGTGGAACCGGGGGGCAAAACCGATGAGCAGGCATACGTTGGAGGCCAGGGCCGATTCCTGTTCGCTGAAAGAATATAAGCCGGCATTCCTTATTTCAACTTTCATTTCGGGAGATAATGCCGAAGAGTAACCGATCATGATCCGCGCATCAAGATCCATTTTTCTGACCTGTCCTCCCACAAGTAATCCCACTGCCAATCCGCCGAAGCTCCATGGATCCGCTTCAACTGTATAACGGAAATTGGGATTCAGATCGAATAACTGGTCCTCCATTTCATCTGCATTGACAGGGTGGGCGCTTCCGAACCATGCTGCAGCGATCCCTATGTTCGGATGGAACTTATAGCCGAACTGCACCAGGGTGAACGTGAGACCGCCTTTGGCGAATCCGGCCTTTTCATCGTCAATAGCGGTGCTGGCAAATTTACCTGTAGAGAAAGCAGGGCCAAGGCTCAGCCCGATGTATCCCCTGCGGGATGATTCCTGTGCTCCGGCAGGGAGAAACAGGGTCAGCAGCAATGAAAACAAACAGATCTTTTTCATGGGTTACAATTTGTGATTAAAAAAGGCTCTTTGGCTTACATTCAATAATCAATATCAATTATCCTATTGCAGGCTCTCAAATAAATATCATAGTATATATAATATAAAGGCTGCCTGTAAACATATCAAATTTGAGGCCAGAGTTTATTGGTTGCAAGGGTGCAGGATAAAAAAATTCTGTGGTTTGGCCGGCGGTGCAAAGTCTGTTCTGGAATGCTGTGAGTTGTCATTTTGGCAATCCGCCTGACCCGAGTTTCGGGAGCGGAATGTGGCAGGTCAGATCCTCTGGATCTTCGCTCCGATCTGCCGGAGTCTGAGGTCGATATTCTGGTACCCCCTGTCGATCTGGTCGATATTGTCAATGATGCTGGTGCCCTCGGCAGATAGGGCTGCGATGAGGAGGGCGACGCCGGCACGGATATCGGGCGAGGACATACGGATGCCTTTCAGGGGGTGTTCCCTGTCAAGGCCGATGACGGTGGCCCTGTGCGGATCGCAAAGGATGATCCGTGCCCCCATATCGATCAGCTTGTCGACGAAAAAGAGTCTGCTTTCAAACATTTTCTGGTGGATGAGCACACTTCCCCGGGCCTGAACTGCGGTAACCAATGCGATACTGATCAGATCCGGCGTGAAACCCGGCCAGGGCGCATCGGCAATGGTCATGATGGATCCGTCCATGAAAGTCTCCACCTCGTAGGATTCCTGCTCAGGGACATGCAGGTCATTACCTTCCTGTTCTACCCGGATGCCCAGTCTTCGGAACACCTCCGGTATCAGCCCCAGTTCGTGAACATTCACATTCCGGATCCTGATATCCGAACGCGTCATGGCGGCCATGCCGATGAAACTTCCTATTTCGATCATGTCGGGCAATAAGGTATGCTCTGTGCCGTGGAGTTCCTTCACTCCCTTGATGGTGAGCAGGTTCGATCCCACCCCGGAGATTTGGGCGCCCATGCTGTTGAGCATCGTGCACAGCTGACGGATATAGGGCTCACAGGCGGCGTTGAAGATGGTCGTGGTTCCCCGGGCCATGACCGCCCCCATGATAATGTTGGCCGTACCGGTCACGGAGGCTTCATCCAGCAACATGGAAACACCCCTCAGACTGCGGGCCTCGATCCGGTAGAAACGCTCCTTATCATCATATCTGAACCGGGCCCCCAGATTCTGCAGGCCGATGAAGTGGGTGTCCAGCCTTCTGCGACCAATTTTATCCCCTCCCGGATGCGGCATATAACCCTTACCGAATCGGGTGAGGAGCGGTCCGAGGATCATGATGGAGCCTCTCAGGCTGGCACCTCGCTCCTTGAACCGTGCGCTCCGGAGGTACTCCAGGTCGATTTCATCAGCCTGAAAGGTGTAGGTTTCAGGCCCCGTTTTCTCCACCTTTACACCCAGTTCGTTGATCAGCTCGATCAGCTGGTTGACATCCCTTATGTCGGGAACATTCCTCAGGGTCACTTTATCAGGTGTCAGCAGTGTCGCGCAGATTACCTGAAGGGCTTCATTCTTGGCTCCCTGTGGTAGGATGTCTCCGTGAAGCCGTTCTCCACCCTCAATGACAAATGATGCCATATAACAGAGATTTAAAGACTGTTTGAAAATTCAATTGTCTTTTGTCACTTTTCGAATGACTTTTTTGATTATCAACTAAAACTATTGCATCGTATTTCCCTCACGTTTACCGGTAATGAATGC
>JAFGHD010000121.1 GCA_016939365.1 Bacteroidales bacterium
CCAATAAAATCAGGGTGATAAAGGCAAGCCTACACAACCAGGCAGACAGGTTTTTTTTCGGTTTATATTCATGTGGGACCGGTTCCAGTTTCATGCTTCACTGTGGATTTTGGATGGGTCATCTACCTTATTGTTCTTCTATTAAAATATCGTGCCAAAGGACCAGATTGGGGCATCCCCTGTAATTGTTGATGCCTGCCTGAAGCGGGTGGGGATTTTTATCACAGCTTCGGGCAATTTTCTACACATAAAGATCAACAGGATAGGCCGATGCATGATTAAGATCTCTCTGTAAATCACGTCATTGTTAAAAATCTTTTCTTCGGCGGCCGGCCCGGGAGAGCCTGGAACGAACTTTGTCGAGGTAAATATCTGAACCATGAAAACAGTCCCATGAAGTTGTTCCATACCCTGCCCATCGCCGCCATCCTCGTCTGCCAGACAGGACTAGGGCAATCTGCCCGGGATATTGTTCAAAAGGCTCATGACAGGATGTATGGAGAGAACAGCTATGCCGAAATGGAGATGAAAGTGATCCGTCCGGCATGGGATCGTACCATCCGGTTCAAATCCTGGTCAAAGGGAACGGAATTTTCCATGGCATTGATCACAGACCCTGCGAAAGAAGAAGGAAAAACATTCCTTAAACGCCATGATGAGATGTGGAGCTGGAGGCCCGCGATCAACCGGATGATCAAACTTCCTCCTTCCATGATGTCGCAGGGCTGGATGGGTTCAGACTACACCAACGATGATCTGATCAATGAAGCTTCGGTCATCGAAGATTACACCCATGAATTGATCGGTAAGGATACCATCGGTAGCTTTGTCTGCCACAAGATCGAATTGACCCCTGCCAAGGAAGCAGCCGTAGTATGGGGCAAGATTCACATGTGGATCAGTAAGGAAAACCATTATGAATTGAAGACCCAGTTTTATGATGAAGATGAAGAGCTGATAAAAACCCACCTGGCTTCCGATGTTCAACTGATGGATGACCGCAGGATTCCTACACAATTTGAGATCATTCCTGAAAAAGAGGAAGATCAACGAACGGTCGTTCGCATTGAAGATATGGATTTTGATATATCCCTCAGCGAATCATTCTTCTCCCAGCAAAACATGAAGAGGGTCCGGTAAAACGGTTAATGATGAATAATATAAGAATGGCATGGCGCAATCTCTGGAGAAACCGGAGGCGGACAACCATCACCATGGCAAGTATCTTCTTCGGCGTATTGTTTTCGACCATCATGACCTCCATGCAGGAAGGCATGTATGGAAGGATGATCGACAATATCGTTAAATTCTATACGGGGTACCTTCAGATACAGCATCCCGATTACCAGGATAAGAAAACCATCAACCATACATTTCAGCCTGCCGATTCGGTTTACCGGTCCCTCCGTGCAATCAAGGAGGTCAGCCAATTTGTTCCGAGGCTCGAATCTTTTACACTGATATCTATCGGGGATGAAACCAAAGGCGGCGCTTTGATAGGCATTGATCCGGAACAGGAGAACAAGTTGACAGGTTTGAAGAAATGGGTAAAGAAGGGCCAGTACCTGACACCCGGAAGTGATGGCATATTATTGACCGCTAACCTGGCCAGGAACCTGGATGTCAAAATCGGTGACACCCTCATCCTGCTCAGTCAGGGGTATCATGGGGCCAGTGCAGAAGGGCTCTTCCCCCTGCAGGGCATACTCGAGTTCCCTTCCCCCCAGCTGAACAATATGGGAGGTTATGTCACGCTTGAAAAGGCCAGGGAATTTTACTGGACCGGCGACAGGGTCACTTCCATCGTGGTGATGCTGCAAAACCATAATGACCTGCCGGGCGTCAACCAGTCATTGCAATCCCGGTTCGGGGACCATTATGGTATACAGACCTGGAATGAAATGCAGCCCGACCTCAAGCAGATGATCCAGGCAGACCGTGCCGGGGCTCTCGTAATGAAGGCCATCCTCTATATGCTCATCGGATTTGGCATCCTGGGGACCATCATCATGATGCTTTCGGAGCGCAGGAAAGAGATCGGGGTTATGATCGCCATCGGCATGAAAAAGCAGAAATTGATACAGATCATGATTTATGAAACCGTTATGATAGGCATCCTGGGTGTGATCGCCGGCTTTATCGGTAGCATTCCGGTCATTGCCTTTTTTGTGAATAATCCCATACCCTTCCCGGAGGAGGCAGCGAGGTCTTTTGCGGAATTCGGCTGGGAGCCGGTGATCTATTTCTCCTCCCGCTTGCCGGTGTTTACCAACCAGGTGCTCACAGTCTTCCTGATCACCCTGGCCATTTCCATTTATCCCATGATGCATATCCTCCGGCTGAGGGCTGTCAATGCCCTGCGAACATGATATTATAGCAGAACCATCAGACAAAAAAACAGAATGGTCGCATCAATATCCTGGAAAAACATATGGCGAAAGCGGACCAGAAGCATCGTTATCCTTATCGCCATTTCCCTGGGCATCACAGCCGGCATATTCAACATGGGTTTCTATTACGGAATGATTGACCAGCGAATCGAATCGGCCATCAATACTGAAGCTTCCCATCTGCAGATCCATGATACAAGCTACATGACCAATCCCGATATGGAGCTGTTTTTTGATAACGCGGATGCCATGAAGAAAAAAATCGGGTCTCTGTCCCAGGTAAAAGCCGTCTCCAACAGGATCCTGGTGAATTCCATGGCGCTCACTGCGGAAACGGGTACGGGGGTGCAGATCATCGGGATCCAACCTGAGGAAGAGAAGAAAGTTACCAACATACATTCAAAACTGACCGCGGGCAGCTATTTCGAGGGAACCCGCAGCAAACCCATACTGATCGGCGGGAAACTGGCCGAAAAACTTGATGTTAAGGTAAAGAATAAAATCATCCTCCACCTTCAAACCCTGGAGGGTAGTATGACCAGGGGAAGATTTAAAATTGTGGGCATCTATGAGACCTCCAACGCACAGTTTGATGAAAGAAACGTGTTTGTCAGGGAAGAGGACCTTTCCCCGATCATTGAACTCCATGAGAATGCCGCACACGAAACCGCTGTTCTATTACTTCGGAATGATGATGTCGAAGCGGTCTGTGATACACTGTCCTCATTGTACCCGGATTTGTCCGTTGAACCATGGTATGAGATCATGCCGGAAGTGGGACTCATTGAAGATAGCATGGACATCACCATGTTCTTCATCATGCTGATCATTCTGCTGGCCCTTTGTTTTGGCATCGTAAACACCATGTTGATGGCCGTCCTGGAGCGTGTCAAAGAGATCGGCATGCTGAAGGCCATCGGGATGAACAAGCCAAGGGTATTTGCCATGATCATGTCGGAAACGGTATTACTTGCACTTACCGGCGGAGTGTTGGGACTGGGACTGGGGTACCTCACGGTTCTGATCACGGGTCAGACAGGCATTGATCTTTCGATCTACAGCAAAGCCTGGGAAGAACTGGGCTATGATTCCATCATTTATCCGAGCATTGAAGTGCCCAGGCTGTTGATTGTCGCCTTACTGGTGATCCTGACCGGAATCGTTGCATCCATTTATCCGGCCATCAAGGCAATTCAGCTCAAGCCGGCAGAGGCACTAAAGGTAGATGTATAAATTACTGCCATGAAAGTCATAGAAATCAAGCACCTGAGCAAAATTTACCAGGAGACCGAAGTGCCCATCCATGCAATCAACGGGATCGATCTCCAGATCGAAAAAGGTGAATTCACGGCCGTCGTCGGACCGTCCGGGTCGGGTAAAACCACATTGCTGAACATGATCGGCGGGTTGGACCAACCTACGGAAGGAGAAATTTTCGTGGATGGCGAGGAGATTACGCAGTACAAACCTTCAAAATTAATCGATTTCAGGCTCCATAACATCGGGTTCATATTCCAGGCCTACAATTTGATCCCCGTACTGACAGCCAAGGAGAATGTGGCGTTTATCATGGATCTTCAGCAATGGAAAAAAAAGGACCGGGAGGAGAGGGCCATGGAAATGCTTGAAGCGGTCGGCCTGGGAAACCGCGCCGACAGCCGCCCCAGCAAGCTGTCCGGAGGACAACAGCAACGTGTTACGGTAGCCCGGGC
>JAFGHD010000122.1 GCA_016939365.1 Bacteroidales bacterium
AAACATTCAGGCCTCCTGTCCGGGTGCCCACCCATATCCGTCCGCGATGGTCCTCGTATAACGATCTAATGAAGTTATCACTGAGGGAGGTGCTGTCGAGGGGATCGTTCAGGAACCGGATGCACTCCGATCCGTCAAACCGGTTCAGACCGTTGCGGGTACCGATCCAGACGAATTCCTGCCGGTCTTTGATCAGGCATACACATTCGTTGGATGACAATCCGTAGTTTTCGTTGATGTTCCTGAAGGTATACTGCGGACTGGCGATTGGTGGCTGAAGGACAAGCCACATCATCATTATGATCCCGGATCTGTACAATTTATTGACATCTGATGACCAAATAAAAGCATAACATCATCAGGATGCAAGTCGTTTTACGTAATCTCCTGAAAAAAGTGTTTAAAATGCGTTCCCGGGGCTGTTTATATGATATATCGAACCCTTATTTCCCCTGAACATCAACGGGTAGGGATTTCAAGGGCTTATTCGACAGAAACCGGAAAAATACAATCTGGTCGCAGTTTGCCGAATTGATGTAGTTTTGCCGCAATTCCGCGATCGCACAATGACCGAATATTTCACGACGGAATTTCTGTGGAAGTTCATCAAGTTCGCTGCCGTCGGCTTCTCCGGGCTGTTCGTGGATTTCGGGATCACCTTCCTCTGCAAGGAAAAGATCCGTATTCAGAAATACCTTTCGAATGCCATCGGGTTTACATCAGCTGCCACAACGAATTACCTTCTCAACCGGGTATGGACCTTCCAGAGCCATGATCCCCGGATCATGCTGGAGTACTCCCAGTTTTTGATCATCTCCCTCATCGGATTGGGGATCAACACCCTCGTGTTGTGGATACTGAACAGCCGGTTCCATATCCATTTCTATCTTTCCAAGCTGCTTGCCATCGGCGTGGTCACCCTTTGGAACTTTCTGGCCAATTATTTCATCACCTTCGCCGGTTAAGTTTACACTGGTGATTCCTGGAATTCATTCCCGTCGCCGGTGGGCAGGTTTCAATAGGTTTTGGTCATGGTTTCCGGAACGCAGATGATGTAGTGTGCCAGACCGTTGTGGTCACTATGGAGTTCATCCAGGGTATCCTGTTCCACGGTGGTGATGGTCAGGATATTCATATCCGGTTTTTCCTGTAGCAAATACCAGGCAATTCCTTCAAAATGATCGGAATGGTAGGCCCCGTTGAAGTGTATCAGTGTTTCACCGGGCTGCAGATTTTTCAGTATGAAGTGGGCCATGGTGGCATCCTTGATGGCCTGTGCCTTCGGCAGGTTCGGACTGACATAACCTCCCATGCCGCCCATGTCACCCGACATCTCCATCATGGATTTATAGCAGCCGAGCGCCGGGTCGTACTTCACCGGCAGGGGAGCGATCAGTTCCCTGGCTTCCGCGGCAAGGCTGTCGAGCCCTTCGAATCCCTTCCTGTGAACCACCGCAGCATATCTCCTGGGAATGTTGGTGGCAATGAACCTCAGTTGCCGTTCCCTGGCCAGTTCGACCAGGGGTTTGTAGTCTGTGGAGTAGTTATTCCACAACTTGGCCTCTTCCTCGAAGTTTCGTGTGGCTATCCTGTTGCCGGTGTATTCATCAAGCAACAGCTGGTCATCGCTTTCGAACATTTCAGCTCCCAGCAGGAGCCTGTCTCCTTTCCCGTCGGCCAATGCACGCGTGAGTTCCAGCTGAAGCCAGTGCGAGATGGGGTTATTGTGCAATTCACCGAAGAGAACGACGTCGGCCTTGAAGGCATCGTCGGTCATGTCTTTGAAAGAGGTTTTCTTACCTTCTTTCTCAAAGATGCGGTAGGCAGGCAGGTCTCCTTTCATGGAAGTCAGGAATGCTGCCAGCAGCAGGAGAATGATGCTGGATTTCATGGATGATCTGTTATCAATTGTGTAATGCTGTTCCGGGCTTTATCCCCGATGGGTATGGCGTTTCCCTTTTCGTCGATGCGGACGAAAAGCATCTCCGTCGAACAGACGACTGCCTCCGTGTTGTTTACGAAATCGATAACCCGTGCCTCAACATATATACGAAGCGAGCTTTTTCCCACTTCAAGGGGCTTGCCGTATATCCTGACATGCTCCTTTACCTTCACCGGTCGTTTGAAGAGCACTTCGTTGATTTTCAGGGTGATCATATTTGGAGTGGAGCAAAGCAGGGCTGCCAGGTTTCCGCCGGCTTCATCCATCCATGCCAGCATAATCCCTCCGAACAGGTTGTCATTGATCCCGATATCGCCGGTTTTGCAGATTTTGGTGGAGATCAGCTGCATGGTGACCTGGGTGAGCGTTATTTTTTTAGCTGATTGACCCTGAATTCCAGGGGGAGGATATTCCGGATGCCTTCGACCACAACCACCTTATCGTCTTCTGCAGCCATAATAAGCCTTATAGGGTGGCCTGAGCGGGCTTCGGATTCCGCAATGACCTGCCTGCATGCACCGCAGGGAGTAATGGGACCGGCAAGAGAGAAATCGCGTGCCCGGGCGGCAATGGCAATGGTTTGTACCCGGGCATCAGGGTATCTCGAGGATGCATAAAAAAGCGCTACTCGTTCTGCACAAAGACCGGAAGGGTATGCCACATTCTCCTGGTTGGTTCCGGTTATCACCTCCCCGTTATCCAGCTTTACCGCCGCCCCCACACTGAAGGCGGAATAAGGGCTATAGGCTGTTTTGGATGCCTCCTTTGCCACCCTGAGCAACTCACGGTCACCGGGATCCAGCTCCTCCGTATGATCAGCTTCCCACCAGATGATCGGTTCCTCAACCCTTCTCATATGCCCCTTTTAAGGCAACGAATATACGAATTATTGATCTGACGCACCGGGGTGGTTCTCTTCGCCGAAAAGGTACAATGCATTCAGGAAGGCGAAGAAGGTGGCTCCGGCCTGTGTTTCGAGGGTGTCCTCCGTGAGCATGGAGATGAGCAGTGTGATGAGAAAGGCAGCATAATAAAACCTGGTGATCTTCCTTGTGTAAAGCGGGGGAAAGAGAAGGGTGAAAAGAAACCACAGGAAGCCGAAAAAACCGAAAGTCGCGAACATGGCCATATACTGGTTATGTGTCCGCCACCTGAACCCGGGCGCGAGGGGGGAATTCATTTTATCAAACTGTGTGCGGAATGCCTGATCGAGATCCCCCGTTCCGACCCCTGTCCAGAAATGTTCCTCAATGATACCCCGTGCCGCTTTCCAGAATTCCAGCCGCTGCAACAGCGAGTGCCCGCCGGGATTGCCTCCCTGCTTCATCCTTCCGATCTCCCAAAGGATTTTATATAACCTCGAACGGATGTTCAGTCCCTTCAGGTATTCTGTATTGGCAATGCCCTGTTCGATGGACCGGATATCTTCATCGCTGAGCCTTCCGACACCGTCGGCGTCCTTTCTCAGGTTCCTGGAATTCAGGTACCTGATCAGGGTATACCTGAGCTCATTACCCTTCCCGTCTTTCCCATCATAAGCCAACCGGCTCCTTTTCTCCCATGAATCCTTCAATTCCACACCGGAAACATAGATCCCGATGCAGCTGCCGTTTTCCACCGGTAGATGCACCGTGTCATGAGTGTAGGGATTGCCCCGCGGAGTTGACATATCCAGCCTGCCCAGATCATTGAGGTGGGGTGTGTAATAGGATTTCACCTCATCATGGAGCCACATCAGGGGCAGGGAGATGACCGCAAGAAGTGCAACGATCCCCGCCAATACCCTGTAGATGTTGCGCTGCCTTGCAATGTGGTAAACCGAAAAGATCAAGGTGGCCAGCAGTACGACCGCAATACCGGTGACCGACTCAAGGATGAATAAAAACAGGAAGAACCACACCGTAAGCAAAGTCCACATGAGCCTGACTGCTGTGCCTGTTCCTTTCCGGACCACTCTGCGGCTTGAAATGAAGAGTGCGATGCATACATTGAGGCTGAATCGGATGTGGGAGATGAGTGGCGAAATTTCACGGATGTCACTGATATTTTGTGTGATCAATATTCTCAGGCTGATGAGGGTGCCGGCCAGAACGGCTATTGTGTAAAGATTGAGCAACAGGTGGAACCTTTTTCCGGACAGCGGCCTTGAGCTGGCCAGGATCACCGGCAGGATCAGCAAGGGGAGCTTGGTTCTCAGATCTTTGAATCCATATTCAAAATCTGTGGTGTACACCATCCCCAGGAGGTGCATCAGGAAGAGGCTTATTACGACCCAAAAGGGGATATTCCTTTTCAAAAGCTGCCATTTATCCCTCAGTTGCCCTTCCCACAACCAGTTCCCGACGAGAATGAACTGGGAGACGCTCATACCGAACCGGGAAAGTGGCAGACTGATGATCATCAGTGCCAATCCCAGAAAGTAGATGGTTCCGTGAAGGTGATTGACTGTGAGCCAGGTTCCGGGAGAGCGGTTCACGTGCGCAGGGCTAGTTTTTTTTCTGGATTTCCTCCGTTTCACCTGATGCATGCAGGATGGCGAAATAGGTGTCCCTGTTCCTGAGGATTTTTTTGGCTTCTTCTATTTCCGGGTCATGGGAGAGGGATAGAATGATCTTTCCACGCTGGTAGTAATAACGGGAAATGATCTCAACGCCCAGCAGCTGTTCTATCTCCTGCTGATGTTTCATAAGATCCGCCTCCTTGTTTTTTATGACCTGCTCACCAAGTAGATTTATTTCAGCCTGTATATCGGCGTAATAGGATTCCTCCATCGCGGCTGTTTTCAGCTGTTCGATCAGTTCCTCACAAAGGGTGGTGTATTTCAGGTCCCTGCCACTGAGGAAAGCGATGAAATCATTGAAGATTTCAGGAGTGATGGTGAAGGTTTCCGGAGGGTTGATGGTAGGATGGGTTTGGGTGAAATGGGTTGCGTAGTCGAAAACATGGAAATCACTCAGCAATGCGATACTGATCTGGCTGAGTTTTTCCGGTTCCAGGGTGATATCAGGTTCGATGCCTCCCTGATCAAAGACGATGCGTCCCTGGCTGGTGGTAAAGGGGATGGCGAGGGAGTCGGGAGTTTTCGCCGACACCCCGTTTTCATCCCGAACCGAGTAATCTATGGCCTGTATGCATCTTCCGCTCGGGATATAATACCGGGCCACGGTGATCTTGGCCTGGGCATTATAGCTAAGGGGGATGACATTCTGAACCAAGCCCTTACCGTAGGTCCGCTGTCCCAGGATGATCCCACGGTCCAGATCCTGAACGGCACCGGCAACGATCTCAGAAGCCGAAGCACTGGAATTGTTGACCAGGATGATGAGCGGGATTTCTGTATCTGTCGCGGATTCGGTGGTCGTGTAAGATTTGTTCTTTTCAGTGATCTTGCCTTTGGTGCTGACCACGAGTTGTCCTTTATCCACAAAAATGTTTGTGACCTCCACCGCTTCATTGAGCAGGCCTCCGCCGTTACCTCTGAGGTCGATGATCACACCTTCGATCGCATGGTTGCTTCTGAGGTTGAGGAATGTTTCCCTGACCTCCTGCCCGGCATTCTGGGTGAATCCCATCAGTTTGATATATGCGATGTGTTCGTCGATCATCCCGGCGTAAGGGATGTTGTCGATCTTCACATTTTCCCTTACGATTACTTTTTCCAGCCTTTCACCCTGGCGATCCACCACTATGTTCACGGTGGTTCCGGGCTGGCCTTTCAGAATGGCACTGACCTCATCGGTAGTTTTCCCCCTGGCGGATTCTCCATTGACTTCGAGTATCCTGTCGCCGGCCAGAAGTCCTGCCAGCTGGGAAGGTTTCCCTTCATAGGGTTCGGAGATGACTACCCACTCACCCTGTTTGTGGATCAATGCTCCGATGCCTCCGTACTGTCCGGTGGTGATGATCTTGTAGTCCTCAACTTCCGATTCCGGGATAAAGACGGTGAAAGGATCCAGGGATTTCAGCATGGCATCAATGCCTGTTTTCATCAGTTCGCCTGGCTGGACTTCCTCAACGTAATTGGAATTCACCTCCTTGAAAAGGGTGGCAAAAATATCCAGGTTCTTCGCGATCTCGAAGTTATCGGTGTTTTGCGCCTGAAGCGACGACAAGATGCTCCCGGTGAGCATGAGGATCAGCGGAAGGATGCTTTTTCTTATCATTATTTTTTGAGGATTAACGGTATGTTGGGGATCATGGGACCGGGTCATAACCGCTTCCGCCCCATGGATGGCACGAAAGAAACCTTTTCAGTGCGAGCCAGCCTCCGCGGAAAGGGCCATGTTTGCGGATGGCTTCCACCCCGTAAACGGAACAACTGGGAGTATACCTGCACGACGGCATCAGAAAAGGCGATATGGCCGATTGATAGATACGAATGAGCAGGATCAGGATGTATCCGATCAGTCTTTGCATGATTCCCTGACTAAACGGTGTAAAATTAATATTATTTTCTCTTCAATTTCTTTGTATGAGGCCATTTCCCGTGCAGTGAAGACCAATGCGGCATGAATTGAGGTATGGTTTCTGAGATGCGGTTCACACAGTATTTCCTTATGCCGGCGGTAGGCTTCGCGGATCCTGCGCTTCAACAGATTGCGGCTGAATGCCTTCCGGTGGTTCTTCCGGGGAATAGTGATCAGCAACCGCACAGGCCAGGCTCCGCATTCCGTTACAGCTATCCAGATCACCCGGAAAGGGCCGGTTCGGAACGATCTGCCCTCTGAAAAGAGCCTGTCAATATTGCTTTTTCCCTTGAGCCGCTCTTCTCTTCTGAACGTTTGCCGCAAAGGGGACCGGGCATTCAGGGCAGAGCCGGAATTATGATTTGCGGAGCGTATTGTTTTTGGATATTTTCTGCAGGTAATCCTCGATGGCATGGGTCATTGAGAGGGCCGTCTTGGTAGGTGCCGGGATATCCAGCTTAAGACCGGCTTCCTTCACCGCCCTCGTGGTGGACGGTCCAAATGCACCGATGACCGTCGAATTCTGCTTGAAGTCAGGGAAATTCTTGATCAGAGATTTGACACCGGCAGGACTGAAAAAAATCAGCATGTCATACCGCGAGATGTCCATGTCTGAAAGATCGCTTGCAATGGTCTTGTAAATGATGGCTTTGGAGTATTTGATCTTATGCTGCTCCAGCATCCTGGGCAGGCTCAGCTTGTGGATATCGGAACAGGGAAGAAGGAATGTCTCGTCCTTGTGCTTGACGATCACCTCCAGCATATCCTCGAAGCTCTGCTTGCCATGGAAAATCTTCCGCTTCCGGTATTGAACGTATTTCTGAAGATAAAAAGCAGTGGCTTCGGAGATACAGAAGTATTTCATTGTGTCAGGGATCTCCACCCGCAACTCCTTGGCGATCCTGAAAAAATGATCGACAGCATTGCGACTGGTAAAGATGATGGCGGTGTGATCCTGAATGTAAACCTTGTCTTTCCTGAATTCACTGGCCGAAATACCTTCAATACGGATGAATTTCCTGAATTCAATGTTGACTTTAAACTTCCTGGATATCTCTCCATAAGGTGTTTTCTCCAGTTCAGTCGGCTCAGGTTGCGAGACCAGAATGTTCTTGATGTTCACCTTCGTCCCTCCCCGTTTAATTGTTAATTGTCGCAGGCTAAGGATATCAACTTACAGTAAAAGAATCACTTGTTGCCACTTTCACCATCACTGAAAGTGGTAAAATTTCAAGGGTGCAAAGATATATAAATAAATAAAACAGTGAAAATTTAGTGGTTTGCCAACCCATCAGCATCTGCCTTCCGAGCCTGAAGAGGTAAAGGCCCAGGAACAATCCCAGGCTGATGTAAACGGCCTCCTTCATGTTCAGGTATACTGCCAGAAGATGTACAGGGATCAGCAGTAATCCGGTCAGGAAGTTGAACAGGAAGATCGTATGGACGAACCCTTCGGAAGCCGCCTGGTTTTTGAATATCCATCCTGACAGGCGCAGGACCCCTGATTTGACAAACCATCCCAATCCCACCAGCAGTGATATGATCATAAATACCCTGAAGGACATCCGGGAAAGACCGGAACCGCTAAGAATCAGCAGTTGCATGACCAGCAGGGACATACTGAACACATAGATCAGGTACATCGGAACAGCAATCCGCTCCCTCAGCACATTCCCTTCCCTCATCAGCTGGTAGACATAACGTCCGCCTGCCAGGGAATAGAGTACCATTTTCATCTTTTTCCTGAAGAAATGGTTTGCCCATGCCAGCAGCACCAGGCACCCCAGCAGCACCAGTGTGATCCAATCTGTTGTTCTTTCACGAAAGTGTTCTGGAAGTAACTGGTTGTTGAACAAGTAGTTGTGATCCAGTATCGAGATGGTGAATTCTTGTCTGTGTCCTGCCTGGGAAGCGGAGAGGACAGAGTCTTCCTGTGGCAGGGGAATAATGAATCCGTGGATGTCCTCCTCAAATATCAACGGCACCCCTCCGTCCGTTGTCCAAATGCTGTCTGTCAACTCCTGCCACTTCATGAGCGGATCGTCCTGAATACAAAATTACAACAAATCAGGAAGGCTGAAGAAAACGAAAAAATTTGAACACCCTTCCGTATTCGTTATTACCTTATATATTTGCGCATCTCAATTTAAAAAGAACTAATTATGTTTCATCTGGTATTGTTCGGCCCTCCGGGCTCAGGGAAAGGCACCCAGTCGGTCAGGGTAGCGGAGAAGTTCAACCTGGTTCATATCTCCACAGGGGATATTTTCAGGAGAGAGATCCGGGAGAAGACCCACCTGGGTGTGAAGGTGCAGGGGATCATTGAAAGGGGTGAGCTGGTTTCTGACGAGCTGCTGATCGAGATTATGGAGTCCACGCTCAACCAACATCCTGAAGTCGCCGGATTTGTATTCGACGGTTTCCCCAGGACCCTCCGGCAGGCTTCCGACCTTGATGCCCTGCTTGACAAAAGGGGCGGGGAGGTCGACATGGTGGTAGCCCTGGAGGTGGATGACCGGGAGATCATCAACCGCCTCCTCAAAAGGGCGGAGATCGAAGGACGTAAAGACGACACCCGCGAGGTGATAGAGAACAGGATCGCCGTCTATAACTCACAAACCCAGCCGTTGATCGAATACTATAAAAAACGGGGACAGTTCACTCCCGTCAACGGCATCGGCAGTATCGACGAGATATTTGCCTCGATATGCCGCGTGGTGGAGTACTATCTTTGATCTGCTTCTGACAGGAAATTTTGAGCCCCCGGCCTTCCTGCCCAGGAGCCGGAAGCCAGATCCAGGTGATGACCGGCTGATGGGGAAGCCCGGTTTCTGACCCCGTATTATCTCTCAATCAGAACATGAAGCCCCCTCTGATTGTCATTGATGATTTGCAGTGTGTCTTGAGGCCTCTTTTATTCAGACTTCACGCTTGACCGGGTCTGAGACAGCCTGAAAGTAAGCCAACTCCTGCCTTCTGTCTTCCATCTTCTATCTTCTGTTCATCAAAACTCCTTGAATACTGAAACGGTGGTATCGGAGTTGAACTGGACCCTGAAATCCAGCTTTTTGAAGACGGAAATCATCGGCTTGTTGTCCTTGGTGGTTTCGGCGACCACCCTTTTGAGGTGGAAGTGTTTGGCTACCTCAAGGCAGTAGCTGGTCAGCAACTTACCCAGGTCCCTGTGCTGCCATTTATCGGTGATGAGGATGGCATATTCCCCCGTTTCGAGGTCGGGGTCCGAGATCAGCCTGCCCACGCCGATCAGCTTCCGGCGGTTGTCTTCCTCGATCTCGGCGACGATGGCGATTTCCCTCCAGTAGTCGATGAAGCAGAACTGGGTGGCCACCTCGTGGGAGTCGTAATGGAAGTTATACCTGAATCGCGAGTAGATCGATTCCTTGGAGCAACTTCCGAGCAGCTCGAGCCAGAGGGGTTCATCCTCCGGTTTGATGGGTCGGAAAAGTACATCTGTTCCGTCTCTCAGGGTGATCTGCTGGGTGAACCGTTCCGGGTAGGGGCGAAGGATCAGGTGGGAGAAGGGTTCCACAGGGTGTTCCAGCATCTTCTGGTCGATAACAATGCGGGCATCCAGCGCGATGACGTCGTGTTCCGTAACGATGATCGGGTTGATATCCATCTCCTCGATCTCGGGATAGTCGGCTGCCAGGTAAGACATCCGGATCATCACCTCCACCAGCTTGTCGATGTTCTTGGGCGGTTCTCCACGGTATCCCTTCAGGATGGGGTATATTTTGAGGGATTGTAGCATCTGCATGGCGAGGCGTTCGTTCAGGGGGGGGAATTCCAGCCGACGGTCCTTGAAGAGCTCTGCCGCGGTACCGCCCATGCCGAGCAGCATCACTGTTCCGAACATGGGATCCCGTTTGGCGCCCAGGATCAGCTCTACACCGTGCCGGTTGTCGATCATGGGTTGCAGTGTCACTCCCTCGATCCGTGCCTCCGGTATCTTCTCGCGGACGGCGGAGATGATGTTGCCATAGTGTGCCCTCACCAGGTCTGCATTTCGGATGTTCAGCACCACCCCGCCGACATCGGTCTTGTGGATGATATCGGGCGAGAGGATCTTCATCACCACGGGGTATCCCATCCTGTCGGCCACTTCCACGGCCTCCTCCTCCGTTGCGGCCGGTATGGGATCGGTGGTAGGGATGCCGTAAGCCTTGATCAGGGACTTGGAATCGTCTTCCGAGAGCACCCTCTCTTTCGGGAACACCTCACGGATGAACTTATCCCTCACCTCATCACGGTCAACGTGGAAGGATACCGGCACCTCCTTCGGTGTCTCGAACAGGGAGTTGAGGTTCCGGGAATAGTTGACCAGTGTCATGAATGCGCGGATGGCCTGATCGGGTGTTTCATACACGGCGATACCCGAATTGTTGAAGATGTTGATCCCTTCCCGCATGCTGGCTCCTCCCATCCATGCGGCCATGATCGGCTTGGATGTTTTCTCTGATATCTGTACGATAGAGCGGGCGGTCTCGGTGGGAGCGGTCATGGCCTGAGGCGTGAGGATGACCAGCACGGCATCCACCTGCTCGTCCTCAAGGACTACTTCAATGGTGCGTGCTACCCGTTCGGGAGTAGCATCCCCGAGCACATCCACCGGATTGCCATGCGACCAGTAGTCGGGCAGGAAAGCGTTCAGCTTCCCGATGGTCTCTTCCGACAGGGTGCAGAGGCGTCCGTTCTGAGCGATGAGGGCGTCGGTGGCCATCACGCCGGGACCGCCGGCATTGGTGATGATGGCAAGGTTCGATCCCCTGGGGATGCGCTTCCGGCCGATCAGGTCGGTGAAATCGAATATCTCCCCGATGTCTGACACGCGGGCGATGCCGGCACGGCGGAACAGGGCATCATAGACCGAGTCCTCCGATGCCATGGCTCCCGTATGCGAGGCGGCGGCCTTGGCCGATTCGGGGAACCGCCCCGCCTTGTAGACGATGATGGGCTTCTTGCGGGCGAAGGCACGCGCGGCCGACATGAACCGCCGTGCATTGGCCAGAGCCTCCACATACAGCACAATCGATTTCGTGTTCGGATCCTGACCGAAGTAGTCGATCAGGTCGCCGAAGTTGACATCCATGGCATTGCCCACTGAGACGAAATAGGAGAATCCCAGGTTCTCCTCCAGGGCCCAGTCGAGCACCGAGGTGCCCAGGGCTCCTGACTGCGATATGAAGGCCACATGCCCGCTCTTGGGCATCCGGGCGGCAAAGCTGATGTTCAGGTGCAGGCTCGGTACGATGACACCCAGGCAGTTGGGTCCGATCACCCGCATCCCCGGGAACTTCATCACCTCTTCCTTCACCCTGTTCTCCAGCTCCTGTCCCTCGGGCCCCGTCTCCTTGAATCCCGCCGACATGATGATGATCCCCATGATCCCGGCTTCGCCGCATTCCCTCACCAGCTGCGGCACCATCTTCGCCGCTGTCATGATCACGGCCAGGTCGGGAGTCTTCGG
>JAFGHD010000123.1 GCA_016939365.1 Bacteroidales bacterium
CCCGCCACCAGTGCAAAGTCCGGGATGGAGTACTTCATGGTGATGCGGATGGGGCCGGACATGTAGTCGTATGGATTCCCGAAGTCCATCTCATGGACAACTGCGCGCGGATGAACGCTGATCAATTCCCTTTCGAGGGCGGCATCCCACTGCGACCGGAAGTTCCCCGTGAACATGCGGCGGATGGCCGCGTCGGTCTGTCCTTCGGCCTCGATGGTCAGCTCTCCCTCCAGGGCACCATCGGATTGGAGGGTGGAGTTGCCCCGGATCTTCAGATAGTGTTTTTCCGGAGGGGAGAGGGGTGTGATCATCAGGCCGGCGCCTTCGGGTAGGCCCATCAGGTAGTTCTGCTGCTGTTCCGCGCTCGACCACAGCTCTCTGAGGAAAGGCACCCAGGTGGGGTCAAGCAGGTGGTATTTCCCGTCGGAGAGCTTCACGATGGTGATGCTGTGGTTGAACTGGTCGGCGGGTATGGGATCGATCCGGGAGCCGGCCATGGTCATGGCGGGATAGGACTCGAAGCCCGCGGCCCGCAGCATGGTGATCAGCATGCCGGCCTTGTCCTTGCATACGCCGCAACGATCCGTAAAGGTCATATCCCCCTTGTGGAGGGTGTATCCCTCCCCTTCGCCCATCGAGATGCCGGAGTAACGAATATTGTCGGCCACCCAGTGGGTGAGCCGTGAAACCGAATCCATCTCATCCACGGCGCCCTCCAGGATCTCAGCCACCTTTTCATCGATCGCAGGCGTCGATTCGAAGCTGCCGAAGTCTTCGTTCACCCCATAAAACCACAGCGATTTGGCCTCCCAGTCGGGGCTGGTCGAAAGCAGCAGCTTGGGAAACTCATCGGAATAGGCAACCATGCCGGACTCCCTTTCAGGCTGCGAGAAGTCCGATTTCGTGAAGGTGTAGACGGTTCTGTCGCCTGTAAAGATGACGGAGGACTGTGCCTCGCCGTTATAGAAATGGTATTGCAGAGGCTTGTCATGGGGAACGGAAACCTGGTACACCTTCTCCAGCACCTGGTCCTGGCTCCAGAACTCGACAATGTCATAGAAATGTCCGCGCATGGGGGGGATGTACCGTTCATCGCCCTCATCCCCGAGCAGGGCGTAGGTGAAACCCTTCCTGTAAAGCACCGTTTCGATGGCGTCACCCGGTTCCAGACGGCCCACAGCGATCATCTTCTCCCTGGCTCCCCAGTAAATGGCACGTGCCGGAGCGGGGTAATCCATGACCGATCCGGGATCGAGTCTCTCCTCAGTCCCATCTGCACGGTAGATCCTTACCTCCCGGATGTCGACATAGGCGGAAAGCGGATCATAACCCAGCTTCACCACAGCGTTCTCTTTCGCTCCCGCGGCCGTGAGCACCTTCACCAGGCGATGCATGCGCACATGGCTCAGGCCGGTCTCCTCAACACTCACCCGTGTGCTGTCGAAGATGAACAGGTTATTCTTTCCCGGGTAGTCCTTGCTGTCCCCTGCCCGGGTGATCATCTCCCTGATCTGTGGTGAGGCCGGTGACCAGAGGCCGGCGACTGTTATCAGTACCAGTAATCCTATCACTCTTTTCATCTCGGAAAATTTTGATTCAACATTCAGGGCCATAAAACTATAAAAATGAGTCCATACAGGAAAGACAAAAAAAGCAAATCATGTATAACATACCTTTCCGGCCCGGGATAGCTGATTATGACTACATTTGTTGAAATTCCAATTCCCCCGGGCATGCTTGTGTCCTGCCGCGATATCCCTCTGAAAGTCAACGCCTTCATGGGCGCACTGATGGCATTCATGCTTTTGACGCAAACGGTTCCGGCCCAGGTGGTGATCAACGAGGTATGTCCCAGGAATTTCCATACGGTCACCGACCAGTTCGGGAAGTTTGAGGACTGGATCGAGCTTGAGAACCTGGGCACGGAAGCAGTAAACCTGGGTGGATGGCACCTGTCGGATGATCCTGCCAATCCGGCGAAATGGACATTCCCTGAAGTCCGGATCGATCCCGGTTCACGGTTGGTGGTGTTTGCCTCCGGAAAAAACCTGAAGGCCCGGGTGGATCACTGGGAGAACGTCATCTTTGCTGAACAGGAATGGAGGTACTGGCTGCCCGGTGGGGAGCCCGATCCGCTGTGGAAAGAGCCGGATTTCGATGACTCGGAATGGCTGACAGGCCCCGGAGGATTCGGCCGCGGCGACGGTGACGACAACACCATCCTGCCCGACAGCATCCCCACGGTGTATATCCGGAAAACCTTCCAGGTTCCGGATACTTCCCAAATAGAGTGGGTCATCCTGCACATGGATTATGACGACGGCTTTGTAGCATACCTGAACGGTACGGAGATCGCCCGGGCCAACATCGGTTACCCGGGGAAGATCCATGCCTGGGACGACTATACATACGACGTACATACCGCTCAGATGTTCCTGGGCCTTCCTCCGGAGGAGTTCATCATCGACATGGAGGTGTTCCGCCAGGCCATCCGCGAAGGTGACAACCTGCTGGCCATCCAGGGTCTGAATGCCTGGAACAACCACGGCAACTCCTCCCTGATCCCGTTCCTTTCCTTTGGGATAGCGGACACCTGTTTTACCTGGTTCGACATGCCCGGCTGGTTTGAAGGAAAGCATATCTTCCAGCATACAGGCTTCAGGCTCTCCGGCGACGGGGAACAGGTGTTTCTGAGCAGTCCATCGGGCAGTCCGGTGGATCTGGTGGATTTTCCAATGCTGCATACCGACCATTCCTGGGGAAGGTGGCCGGAAGGCAGCAGCCAGTGGTGTCTCTTCAGTCTTCCGACCCCTGGCGGGCTCAACGATACAGTCACTTCTTACACCGGTTATACCACAGCGCCTGAATTCAGTATGCCGGGCGGATTCTATAATGACCCGCCGACCATCGGCTTTACCGACTGGCTGCCCGGCGACACCATCCGGTTCACGCGTGACGGGTCTGTTCCATCAGACACTTCGGAGCTGTATACCTTTCCGTTCATTGTGGATACCACCACCGTGATCCGGGCCCGGACATTCTGTTCCGGCAGGTTACCCGGCACCACGGCTACTGCCACCTATATCATCGGCGACAGCTGCACCCTCCCCGTCGTCTCGGTAGCCATGAATCCCCACGACCTGTGGGACTGGGAGGAAGGCATCTACGTGAAGGGACCCAACGCAGGCACCCAGTTCCCCTATTTCGGCGCCAATTTCTGGCAGGAATGGGTGAAACCCGCCCATATAGAACTGTACGAACCGGACGGCACTTTCGGCTTCGGGCAGGATGCCGGGGTGATGATCCACGGCGGGTGGTCAAGGGCATATCCCATGAAAAGCCTCCGGATCCTGTTCCGTGACGAGTTCGGTCATTCTGAGGTCATCTACCCTATATTCCCCGGAAGGACAAACATCCATTACAGGTGCTTTATTCTGCGTAACTCCGGTCAGGACTTCAACGTCACCCACTTCAGGGATGCCCTGATGCATAAAATGGTCGAGCACGAGACAGCCATCGATATACAGGATTACCGGCCGGCTGTGGTCTTCCTGAACGGACAGTACTGGGGCATCCACAACCTCCGCGAGAAGATCGATGAAGACTACGTAGCCGGCAACTGGGGCATCGATCCCGACAGCGTCAGCATCCTCCGCGACAACATCAACGCCGTATGCGGCAACTACTATCACTACGCCCGAATGATTGATTATCTGACGCATTTCCAGACTCTTGACACGGCAGCCTACGATTCCACGGCAAAGCTGCTCGACATCGCCAACTATACCGACTACTTCCTCTCGGAGATTTTCTATACCAATGCCGACTGGCCCAACAACAACATCAAATACTGGAGGAAGAACGACGACACCACACGATGGAGATACATCATCACCGATTCCGACTTCGGACTGGGACTGTATTCCTCTCCCAATAAAAATGAGCTCTACAGGATACTGCACGGGAACATCCCCTGGACGGACAATCATACGATCCTCCGCAAGCTCATCACCTTTTCTCCCTACCGTATCGGTTTCATCAACCGCAACTGCGACCTGCTCAACACCACCTTTACGCCGGAGCGTATCGCCGCATGGGTGGAGATGTTCCGGCAACGCCTTTTGCCTGAGATGGGCCGGCACCTGGAAAAATGGGGAGGGGGGATGATCGGCTGGGAGGAAAACATCCAGACGATCAACCAGTTTACTGAAGCCAGGGTGGGATATGTCAGACAGCATTTTCAGAACGAGTTCAACCTGGAGAAACAGGTGAGTCTCACCCTGGATGCTGACAGTACCCGGCATGGTCTGATCCTTATCAACAGCATCACCCCCGACACGTTGCCCTGGTCGGGCATCTACTTCGACGGCAATCCCATCCGGATCACCGCCGTGCCCGACTCAGGTTTTCTCTTTTCCCACTGGACATCCAGCCTGCTGCTTCAGGGCAATGACACCCTGATGGCCAGTCTGGTATTCAATCCCGATACGAATGACACCTTCATCGCCTGGTTCCTGCCCGACACCATTATCCCCGACACCCCGTCCGTGATCTTCACGGAGATCAACTACCGACCGGCCGACACCCTCAATACCGGCGACTGGGTGGAGATATACAACGGTGATACCGTCATGCATGATCTTTCAGGCTGGGTGTTCAGGGACGGCGATGACATGCACACCTTTATCCTACCCGGGCAGACCCTTCTGGATACGGGAGCATTCCTGGTCCTTTGCCAGGACACCTTGCTGTTCGGGATGATATATCCAGAAGTGAAAAATGCGGTAGGTCCTTTCGGGTTCGGTCTGGCCCGTGAAGGGGAGAACATCCGGCTTTTCAGTCCGGGAGGCATTCCCGTCGCCGGCGTCCTTTATTCCAACCAACCCCCCTGGCCTCCGGAGCCCGACGGTACGGGAAGAACCCTGGAGATTCTGGACTATTCGGGTGACCCGAACGATCCCTGGAACTGGTTTGCAGGTTGTCCGGGCGGTTCGCCGGGAAGAGCATTTGAGGAGTGCGACACATTGCGGATTCCGGTTACGGGACACCTGTCAACCCAATTGCTGGTGTTCCCGAATCCTGCAAGGGACCAACTGAATCTTAGTATCTGTTCCGGGGAGCCAAAAAATCTGCAGGTGGCATTGTATCATATCTCTGGCATTCCGATCCGCAAAACACAGATAAACTCGGGAGTTACGGGATGCGCTGACCACGAAATGATTATCAGCCATCTGGCTGCAGGGATTTATTATTTACACGTCACGGGGCCAGGTGTCTCAACCGGACTGCGGATCATCATCAGATAATGGTTCGATCCCATCCTGGGCGGTCATTCTCCTTCAGTTTCATTTTTCTCCATCATTTTGACACCGTTTGGGTTGTGTTTCCTTATCGCGAAGGTTCCCCGCCTCACCTCATATTCTGAAACAGGGTCCGGTCGGGAACGGGTGTGCTATGGAATCCCGGCACCTGCCAGAAGACCTTCAGGTCGTCGCTGCCGTCCTTCTCGAAAAATTCGACGCGGATGCCGTGGAGTCCTGAGGCCAGGGGCACAGCTCCCTCCACGATCTCCATCCCGTGCAGGCCGTCATTGTCCACCACCAGCAGCTCATCGATCCAGAGCCGGCTGCCGTCGTCCGATTCAGTGGAGAACCGGAACACACCTGTGACCGGAACCTCGATATAACCGTCAAAGGTGAGGCCGTAATGCTCCTCCCGCACCGGCTCTTCGATGCCAAAATTGTCCACCACCACCGTTTTCAGTGGTGTGAGGCTCCGGAAATCGGGCAGGCTGTCCCAGTCGCCCTCGAAATAGCGGCAGATCAGCCCGTTGCCCGAATAGAACGGCCGGCGGGAAGGTATGGGGTCCACCTTTAGGAATGTGGATGCGATGCTTCCGCTGACCGGCTTGCCGTCCCTGAAACACCTTGCTGTGACCGTGGTGGTCTCTGAGAGCATCACCGGTGCTCCGGCAAACAGGTCTGATCGAGGTCCGGGTTCGGTGCCGATAAGGGTGAATCGTATCTCGATTTCCTGCCGCTCCGTGGAAAAAGTCACGCCCAGCTTATTGACGAATATCCGGAGGCCGGGGTGGATTTCCTGCGGCCGGCTGACATCGGCTTTGCCTTTCACCTCGAGCACCACCACGATGTTCACGGTATCGCGAGCTGTGTCCGGCACCCGGATCACCAGGGCATCTTCCACTCTTTCGGTTTTCAGAGTGGTTTGCAGTTCATCGGAAAGCAGGAAAGCTTTCAG
>JAFGHD010000124.1 GCA_016939365.1 Bacteroidales bacterium
CATATTTCAGACGATAAATGTCTGAATTTTAAAACTGACGAAATCAGACAGTTTAAATTTGCAAACCTGATTTCCGTCAGTATACTTCCTGCCAATTTGGCAACTGCCCGCCCAATCCGGACAGTCTGCCTAATCATAATTCAATAATTTTTATTTCGTAATTCCTAATTCATGTTCCGTTTGAGGAGATGTTATTGTTGACCGGTACAGATATTCAGGGGATCATTTCTCAATCAATCTCCGGAAAATAGACCGGCATGGTGCAGGATAAGGTTGAACCGGCTCTCTCCCTCCCGGCCCAGGAACTGTCACAGCAGGGTTAATTGTATCATTAAAAGGCCGATCGATTCAGCAAAAACATAAAATGCCCTGAGGAGTTGCATTCCGCTATGATAAAATTTTGTATTTTGGATCAGGATTATTTTATGAGATTTTTCAGGGGATCGCCGATACTTAAAGTTTTGACATGGCCCGTATAATGATTCTGGTTCTTTTCATTACGGTCTTGCTGACAGGAGGAGTTTCCGATTCGCTCAGGAATGAGATGGACAGGTGCAGGACCGACACCTGCCGCATCAGGATACTGGAGGAATTGTTCTGGACATACAGGCGCACCAGCACCGACACAGCCCTTCTTGTAGCGGAAGAGTGCCTTGAATTGTCAAGTAAATCCAGGCATGCCAGAGGGATCGCCAATTCGCTCTATCATATCGGTATTATCAGGTTGAACCGCGATGAATACTTCATGGCGGACACATGTTTCAGATCCGCACTTAAGATTTATACGGAGCTGGACGATCCCGACGCCCGTGCCAATTGCTACACCGAGATGGCCAATCTGTACAACAGGCAGGGCAACTATGAAGAGGCTGTCGGATATCTTTTCAATGCTCAGAAAATATATGAGGAGTCGGGTAGCAGATCGAAACTGGCCCGGATTTACAGCCTTTTGGGCAACATTTTCATGCTGCGGGATCAGCATGAAAAAGCAGTGGAATATCATGATAAATCATTGGCCATCAACAGGGATCTGATTTTTCGTTTGGGCATGTCGGTCAACTATAACAACCTCGGCAATGCTTACAGAAAAATGGACCGGTATGAGGAAGCGCTTGAAAACTATAAGAAAGCTGCGGTTTTGAAACGGGAGATCGGCGATCTTGTCGGCCTGTCTCCACTCATGAATAATATAGGTCTGGCTTACGCAGAGTCGGGCAGGCTTGATTCAGCCCTTATATTTCACCTGGAGGCACGTGATCTTTACCTGAGGAATGGAGACAAATCGGGTATCGCGGCATCAGATGCCAATCTGGCCTATGACCACCTTCTTGGCCAAACCTATGACAGCAGCATTTACTATGCCCGGAAAGCACTCGAAAGCACCCTGAAGCTGCACAACATCCGCGCCGTTACGGAATGTTACCGGATCCTGGCAGGAGCCTATGCAGGCAAAGGACTGTACCGGCAAGCTTATGAATACCATTTGCTCCATTCGGATTACCTGGACAGCCTGAATCGTCAGGATGTGCTCACCCGGATCATGCAGATGGAGAATAACCTGATCAATCAGCAGGCACAGAAGGAAATTGCCTTGTTAAACGCAGAAAAATCCAAACAGCAGCTCAGAATGGAGCGGCAGCGAAGCCAGAGGAACCTGTTGATCGCTGCCCTGGCGGTCTTCCTGGCAGCGGTGCTGTACCTGGTATTCAGTTATCGCAACAGAAAGCGGATCAACAGGGAGTTACAACGCATCAATGAAACGAAATCGCGTTTTTTTGCCAATATATCGCATGAATTCAGAACTCCCCTGACCCTGATACTGGGCCCTTTGGAGCAGTTGTCCGGGAGCAATGATGAAAAGGACCGGCAGACCGCTGCAATGATGTACCGCAATGCCAGGAGATTGCTCTTTCTGAACAACCAGTTGCTGGAGCTGGCACGGCTCGAGGCGGGATCGGTAACGCTCCGCGTCAGGAAAGAGTCCTTAACGGATGCATTGAAGGAAATGGTCTATTCGTTCCAGTCCCTGGCCGATTATCGCGGAATTGAACTCACCAGTGAATTTCCTGCCGGGGATGACCGTGTGCCTTTTGACCGGGATAAGCTGGAGAAAGTCATTTTCAATCTTTTATCCAATGCATTGAAATTCACTCCCAGGGAAGGAAAGGTGGTTTTCAGGGCATCCCTGGTTGAAGGGGATCAGAAGCACGACCTGCCACCCAAGGCACGGAAAATCCCCGGAAAGGTGTTGCATATTACTGTCAGCGACACCGGTACAGGGATCGACCCCAAGCATTTGCACAGAATTTTCGACCGTTTTTTCAGGGAAGAAGTGTCCGGGGGGAAATCCTATGAGGGTACGGGGCTGGGCCTTGCCCTCACACGGGAAATGGTCGAGATTTACCGGGGTTTCATCACCGTTGAAAGCCAGGTAGGTAAAGGCTCCAGTTTTCAGGTGTTTCTGCCGGCCGATGAAAAAGCCTTTTACCCTGAAGAATATCAAGCGGCTGATGCGTTGGAAAGTGAAGTACCCGGGGCAACTGCAGAAGAGTGTGAGGATTCTCAGGATCGGGACGTTGAGGACGGCACCGGAACCGCTGCCGGCACGATCCCTAAGGATCACGAGTTGCTGCTGGTGGTGGAGGATCATCCTGATATGAGGCTGTATATAAGGGAATGTCTTTCGGATTACCAGGTGGTCGAAGCTGAAAATGGACGGATCGGTCTGGAAAAGTCGCAGGAATTGATACCTGACCTGATCATATCCGATCTGATGATGCCGGTGATGGACGGCATCGATCTGTGCCGGGAACTGAAAAATGATCACAGAACCAGCCACATACCGGTAATACTGCTTACTGCCCTTGATACTGTTGAAGACAGGATCCGGGGGCTCGAAACAGGAGCAGATGACTACCTGGCTAAGCCGTTCCATAGAAAAGAACTGGTGGCCAGGATCCAGAACCTGATCAGCCAGCGCCGGATGCTCAGGGAACGATTCAGCAGGGAACTGAAAATCCAACCCGGTGAGATAGCCGTGACCCCTGCGGATGAGCTCTTCATAAAGCGGCTGTTATCCATGATTGAAAACAATCTGGCTGATCCGGACCTGGGTGTGGATCACCTGATGAATGAGGCACATCTGAGCCGTTCCCAGCTACACCGGAAACTGAAGGCCCTGACCGGCCATTCGGCCACCGAATTCATCCGTACCGTCCGGTTGAAAAGAGCTGCCCAGTTGTTGCAACAACAGCATGGAACCGTCGCCGAGACAGCCTACGCCGTTGGATTCAACAGCCTTTCCTATTTCAGCAAATGCTTCCAGAAACAATTCGGGGTGGCTCCCAGGGACTATTCCGGGCAATAACCCCCTTTTCTAAAGTTCCAGTCACTCTACATTTGAGGGATCCCCGGTGAACATCCCGGTTTTTGTCATGGCGGAAGATATTAACCCAGATTAACCCACCTGCCTGCCTTCTTACCGGCCCTGGATCTGGCAGGCAATGACTTCGGCAGACAGGCAGCAGGAATTCCCCGCGCAGGCCAATACAGCCGCCATGATATCGTTCCCCTGCTGACAGATTTGAACTTAATCCTCTGTAATCCAATGAAATGGCCCGGAGGCACAACATATGTTTGTGTAAATGCAACCGCTGTAACATGCAATGGCACATACGAACAAATCAATGCAACATACGTGCTTTACGCGGAAGCTCTTGCAGGGTAATTTTGTATGCTGAAAACTTGAACCCCAAAATTATTATCGTACCATGAAAAGGTCCGTTCAACTTTTATTTTTACTGTTTTTCATTTCCGGCAGTCTCTTTTCCCAGCCACCTCAGGCGTTGAAGTATCAGGCGGTCGTCCGTAACCACCTCGGAAACATTATGATGAACCAGGCGGTGGGTGTGAGGTTGACCGTAAGGAATTTATCCCCGGGAGGAGCTACGGTTTACAGCGAGATCCATTCAACAATAACCAATGCACAGGGCGTTTTGAATATTGAAGTTGGAAATGGCACACCGGTTCAAGGTGTCTTTTCGGATATCCAATGGGACAATGGTTCCAAATTCCTGCAGATCGAGATCGATCCTGCCGGAGGAACGAGTTATATCAATTTCGGAACATCTCAGCTACTGTCGGTGCCTTATGCCCTCTTTGCCGGAACTGACGGTGACTGGATTACTTCAGGTACGGATATGTATTCCGCAAACTCCGGAAATGTGGGCATTGGACTGACGGTTCCCGCCGAAAAGTTTGAGGTGGCAGGAAACATCTCCATTCCGTATTTCTCCGGCGGCAAGCTGAGGCTCGGACGTTACGGGATGACCGGAGGTAACGACCAGAACTCCATCATCGAAGCAACGGCTCCTGCCGGATATACCGGAGGATTGCTGTTCAGGGTCTGGGATGGCACGGTGATGAAGAACAGGATGATCATTGAATACAGTGGTGAAGTGGGTATCGGAACGGACAATCCACTGGCAAAGCTCCACGTGGATGGAGGTTCGGGACAAGGTATATATGGAACCAGTTCGACCTCCTATGGGATCGTTGGCGAATCCTCCGGGTCTTACTATGCCGGAGTTCAGGGGCGGGCAATTAATGCAAATGCGATTGGATTATATGGTCATAACCAGTATGGCGGGACAGCCCTGAGGGCATTCAGCCTCGGAGGCCTGGCCGGACATTTCGAAGGGAACGTGTATATGGAGGATGATCTGGGCATCGGGATTACAAGTCCAAGCTACTCGAGGTTACATATCGGCGGAACCGGCATTTACGATGCATTGATCCGTTTAGACAACCAGGGAACCGGTGGTAGTGACTTTTTCATGGGGCCAACTAATGACAGCTGGACGGCCGGGGGAGGGAAGCTGGTCATCGGCCATGGTTTACCTTCGAGCGCCGCTGCCGCCCTGACCATTGATGACCAGAAGCGCATAGGTATCGGTACCTTCTCCCCGCAAAACCTGCTTGAAGTGAATGGCACCACGCAGATCGGAACCGCCTCCAAGGGTATCCGGATGCGCAACACAGGTGCCATTGTCGATATCGAATCACTGGGCGTCAACCTGGCCATAAATTACCAGACCGGATACCATACCGTAATGAATGTCACTTCTGGGAATGTGGGTATCGGTACAGCCAATCCGACTTACAAACTGCATGTGGCCAACAGCGGAACTGCCATCTACGCATCAAGCACCAGCGGTAATGCAGTTTACGCAACAGGCACGAACAATATCGGGGTGTATGCTTCGTCCGTCTCAGGAAAAGGAATATTTGCCCAGAGCTCCTACGATTATGCAGGATGGTTTTCGGGTAATGTGCATGTCACCGGAACCCTCTCAAAGGGCGGAGGGTCATTCGTCATCGATCATCCCCTGGACCCTGAGAACAGGCTCCTGCGTCATAATTTCGTGGAATCACCTGAAAACCTGCTCATCTACCGCGGCAAGGTGAAACTCAACTCTGCAGGTGAAGCAGTTGTAGTGATGCCGGATTATTTTGCAGCACTGACCGATGAAGCCGGGGCATCCATCCATACCACACCGGTCGGCAAACCCTTTCTGACCGGCTGTGAGTGGCAGAGTGGTTATGTAAGTTTTATTGTTTACGGGGAGCCTGGCCGGGATGTTTACTGGGAGGTTCTGGCCGACCGCGATGATCCGGTCATCCGAGAACTGGGACGACCCGTTGAAGAAGAAAAAGGGAACGGAAACACACTATGTGAAAAGGGAGAACTGCTTTATCCGGAAGCCTTTGGCTATCCTGCATCAGCCGGAAGGGATTACCAAATGATACACAAAAACATTTTTTCAAATTAATTATTAACCAATTAGAACCAATGCTATGAAAACATTAACTATGATTTCGGTTTTTTTGATTCTGGTGGCCAGCGCCATGGCTCAACCGCCACTGGCATTCAAATACCAGACGGTTGTCCGGAGCACCAGTGGGGAGATTCTTGTAAACCAACAGGTCTCCTTCCGGATCACGATCAAGGAGGGCAGCACGGCTATCTACCGCGAAATACACAGCACCATCACCAACCAGTTTGGTTTGGCAGTTCTGGATGTCGGTGCGGGAACCCCGGTGCTCGGTAGCTTTTCATCCATTGACTGGAGGAATGTTGACAAGTCGATGGAAGTCGAGCTGGACCCTGCCGGTGGCAGCAACTACCTCTCCATGGGTACTTCCGACCTGCAGAGCGTACCATATGCGCTGTTTTCCGGTTCATCCGCCGATGCCGTGTGGATTAAAAACAATACAGATATCTATTACAATGATGGAAATGTCGGCATCGGAACCAGCACTCCTGATGCATCCCTTCATGTGAACGATCGCCTTCGGGTAGGAGAAGATCCTTCATATCCATCAGTTTATGGCGAAATATTTCATGAGGGAACCGGTAACGGGTTCAGGATCAATGCAAATGCCGGTGGTGGAGGATGGGCAGATATGCACTTCATGACCAACGGTACGACCAGGATGTTCCTCGAAAGTGCCGGGAAATTGGGCATCGGGACCGAAAGCCCGTCAACCCGGCTGGTGGTGAAATCCTCGGGTTATACAGATGGGATGTATGTTCTGGCCGATGACGATGATCCGTTGTTCCGTATCCGCCAGAACAGTAATGTGTCAGGCGGTCTCTACCTGTATGATTCCGCAGCCAACTCCAATATTTGTTTATGCGGTGACGGCAGCAGCTATATCAACAGCGGGAATGTAGCCATCGGCAACACCAGCCCGCTTGGACGGCTGTCAGTGGAGGCTCCCAGTGGCGCACTTTTCAGCACTTCACCGACAAAAACCCTTGTGATCAAGGATGGTATCTATAATTCAGGGAATGAACTTGAATTTCAGGACTATGACGGTACGGTAAAACTGGTGATTGCTGACGGTGGGTACCTGGGTGTCGGGACAGCGAGCCCCGAAAGCCCGCTGCACGTGAACGGCACGACGCTTATCGGAACAACCAGTAAAGGAATCAGAATGAGGAATACCGGCACCATGGTGGATGTGGAATCCCTGGGTACCGACCTTGCCCTGAATTATCAGACCGGTGAGAATACGGTCATGAATGTCGTGTCAGGCAACGTAGGGATCGGAACGGCATCCCCGACCAGCAAGCTGGACGTTAGGGGCAATGTGATCATCCGCAATGCCGGAACCGGTGCCATTGCCGTAGAGCTCGGCACCGGTCTGGATTACGCGGAAGGTTTTAACCTTACCGAAGCAGAAGAGGTCCTTCCGGGTACAGTGCTCTGCATTGATCCGGAACATCCCGGTGAATTAAGGATCAGCCGCCAGGCATATGACCACACCGTTGCCGGAATAGTGGCAGGGGCCAACAGCCTCGGATCCGGCGTGACCCTGGGCACCGGAAGCCACGATGTCAACGTTGCCCTGGCCGGCAGGGTCTTTTGTAATGTGGATGCCACAGTTGAAGCCATCGAGGCAGGGGATCTCCTGACCACTTCATCCCTTCCCGGATATGCCATGAAAGCCTCCGACAGGGAGCAAGCCGGAGGTGCCATCCTGGGTAAATCCATGGAAAACCTTGAAAAAGGAAAAACAGGACGGATCCTTGTTTTGGTCACATTGCAATAACCGGAGGGAGACATCATGAAGAAGCTGATATTTATCTGGATAGTCATTGTCTTTCCATGGATATCCTGCCCGGTGCACGGGCAGATGGCCGGCACGGATGAATACCCCCAGATCGCTGCACAATGGGTCAGGATGGTGATTGACCGGGATGGCCAATGGGCGGGATCAGAAACACCACAACCAGGCCACGTGCAGGAATTCCGGAGCGGAGATCGCCTCCTGGGGTATTACTGCGAGGTGAAGCCCATGGGATTCATCGTTATGTCCCTCCGGAAGGAGCTGGCCCCCGTGAAGGCCTGGTCGGATGAAAATGATATCGATCCGCTGGCGGATGAAGGCATGCCTGGATTGCTGAAGACATGCCTGGCCCGGCTCATCGATACCATCGAATCGCGTCTTGGACCCATCGCCCTTGCGGACCCGCAGAAAGTGGACGAAATGACGGAGATCAAATACCGGGAAGTCTGGGAGAACGTTGCCGGTTACATTCCCGGCACACTGAAGAAGCAGGAGGGGCCGAAGGATAACTACCAGGAAGGGGAGGTGCTTCTGACCTCCGTCTGGCATCAGGGCCCTCCGTATAACAACCAGTGCCCTTACATGGGATGCACCAACACAAGCAATGGGAACGCCATTGTGGGATGCGTCGCAACAGCAGGCGCCCAGATCATGAGGTACTGGTGCTGGCCGCCATACGGGGCTTATCCTTTCAATGACACATACGACTGGCCCAATATGCCCGATGATGCGACCACCTCTTCACCTACGGTACAGCAAAATGCTGTCGCGGAGATCAGCCACGAGGTCGGTGTGGCTGTGGGCATGAATTACGGATGTACGTCTTCCGGGGCATATACCTATGATATGGTGGGTGTGTACAAGAATTACTTCGTATATCACTCCTCTGTCGGAACGATGTCCAGACCGCTCTATGATGCCATCACATGGTTCACTCACTTCAAGAACAACATCAATGTCAACCGGCCTGTGCAATACAGGATACCCGGGCATTCCATCGTGGGTGACGGCTGGAGGGAGGGTGGAAATCCCTATGTCAGGGAATACCACATGAACTATGGCTGGGGTAACGGAAGCGCCAATGCCTGGTACATCCTGGATGCCCTGCAGGGAGGCAATCCTGCCGAGGAGTATATGGTAGTGAATATTGTTCCCTCAGTGGCCATTGGTGCAAACCTTTCCGGCACCTATACCCTTCCGGCATTTCCTTACCGGTATTTTGACCTCGATGCCTCTGGATCCAGCGCCACGTTCAACAGCGGGCATCAACTGCAAATCCTGCCCGGATTGACGATCACCGGCACCGGGTCATCCACCTTTGTCCGCGTTTATGGAAGCAGCGGTTACTATTCACGCATTTTTGCCCATGGCGATGCCGGATATGGAATGCTGATCAGGGATGGCGCCGTCAGGCTTTCTCATGCAGGAAGTATAAAACTTCATTAAAATTTTTTTTATTATTTTTATGACATAAAAAATCAAGGACATGAAGTCTCTCAACCAAGTGATATTGATTATGGCCCTTCTGGTGGCCACCCTGGGGACCAGAAGCCAGTCCATTGAAAGAAGCGTAGTTGCTTCCGCCGGGGATTACTTTGCAGGTGCCAATGCCACTCTTGAATGGACTCTCGGTGAGATCGCCACAGAAACCTTTGCAGCAGGTAACATCATCCTGACACAGGGATTCCAGCAACCCGTTCAGGTGATCATCACCGGGATTGATGTGGACCTTCTCGTCAATCTCGAAGGCCCTTACAACGGTACAGACATGAATACCAATCTGATTCCGGCACTTCCCCTCAGCCAGCCATACAACACGGCCCCCTGGAATTATACGGGTACCGAAAGTGTGGCGTCTCTGCCCAACAACAACATCGTCGACTGGATACTGATCGAATTGCGGGACGCTCCCAGTGCGGCGGCTGCCACAGGGGCTACCAGGGTGGCTCAGCAGGCAGGTTTCCTGCTGAGAAACGGAACAGTGACGAATCTTGACGGCGCTTCACCGCTCAACTTTAACGTTACCATCAGCCAGCAGCTTTTTGCAGTCGTATGGCACCGCAATCACCTGGGAATTATGTCTGCCAACCCACTGACACTTGTCGGCGGAGTATATTCCTATGATTTCAGCTCAGGTGTCGGACAGGCCTATGGCGGCCAGCTTGCACACAAAAACCTGGGTGGCGGCATTTACGGCATGGTAGGTGGCGACGGCAATGCCGACAAACAGGTGAGCAACGCCGATAAGCTTGATGTCTGGTCAATACAGGCCGGACAGTCGGGATACTGGGCCGGTGACTTTAACATGGACATCCAGGTGAACAACCCGGATAAAAACGACATCTGGGCACCCAACTCCGGAATGGGAGGACAGGTTCCCGAGACACTGGCCGCTGCGCCTGGAATACACAGCGGTCATAACCATTACTCGAGTCAGGTGCCGGATTGATGTCCGGTGCACCACACGAAGTGACGGGGCTGTCGTTTTCAGACAGCCCCGTTTTTATTAAATATTTGATTATCAAAATATAAACTGATAATGTATATCCAACACATTAAAAATTATGCAAACGAATGATGTTTATGATCCGTTCATTGCTATTTTTACATTTCAATGAGCCTGTGATAAATCACGGGGTTTATGCTGTTATGAGAAACGCTTTAGCCGAAGTCAAATTTCCCCGGTTTCCAAAGGTGCCTTCTGCCGGATGATTGTGGCCTGTATAGTTGATTTTTTATGGGATCCAAAATACTGAGAAATTACCTTCCGGAATTATTTGCCTTGGGAATCAAAAGGTTGAGGCCCGGGATGGTGACGGTGAACCTGACCGACCGGTGTAACCAGCGATGCATCTACTGTGAGATCGGGAGCGGTAACTGGCAGCCGGCAAAAGATGTCCTGACCAAGGATGATCTGTTTTGGATCATAGATGAGATGCATAAAGAGGGTATCCCGAAAATCTCACTTTGCGGTGGAGAACCATTCCTTTTCGTGAATATCATAGATGTACTGGCATACGCAGGAGAGAAAGACATCCGGACTTCCATCACAACAAATGGGATGACTGTCCACGATCTACATGAACGTGATTTGATTATCCTGCAGAAATACAGGGCTGAGGTCAATATATCGCTCGATTCTTTCAATCACGAAATCAATTCATTTACCAGAGGCACGGAAAACGCGCTTCCTAATGCCTTAAAGTCAATACAGAAGTTGTTACGGGTTGACATTCCTGTGACCGTGCTGGTTACCATATCAAAATATAACTGTCATGAACTCATACATACCCTGACCAGGGCGTACGATATAGGAGTGCGACAAATGCTTTTTCAGCCGGTCATTTATTTCTCCAACTACCCCGGCATTGCCGCCGTTGAACAAAAGGCGCAACTTAATGTGGGTCTGGACCAACTGGCTGGTCTGATGGATCAGCTGCGAAGTATCCTGAAGTTTGAAAGTAACCACAGGATCCATACCAATGTTTACAGGATACTTCCGTGGATATCTCATTACCTGATGAAAGCGGCCGGAAGGAACGGAACATGGTTTTTCGACGAAGTGCTTGACAGGTTTTACTGCCGGGAGGTGTACGCCATCATCGACATTACCTTTGACGGAGGAATACAGCCGTGCGGTCTGAGACCGGCATCCGTCTCCATAAGGAACGACAGGAAAGCCGGATTAATGGCGTTGTGGCACAAGGCAACGGAAGATATTCGTGCCTGTCTTGAAAACGGGAATTATTTCCCTGAATGTAACGGTTGTTGCCACCATTTTTCCAGGAATATGTTGGCCTCGATGTTGAAGTTTCCTTGGAGAAACAGGAATGCCTGGATACACATGACGCCGTTGCTGCTCTCCAGGGCCTGGTTTAGGCTGCGACGACTTAGGATGATTATTTGATACTCGTAAATACATTTTTTAAATCCCGGATGGTATGAAGGTCATACTGGTTACCGGCGGAAACAGGGGAATAGGGCTTGAGATATGCCGGCAATTGGACAGCATGGGACATACTGTGATCATGGGTTCGAGATATCCTGAGGATGGTCTGGAAGCCGCTGCTGGAATAAAGGGAAATATCACGGTGCACAGGCTCGATGTAACAGATGAAGAAAGTATCCGGGTGCTGAAAGAATCAGTTAAAGCCGGTTACGGGCGCCTGGATGTTCTTGTCAACAATGCTGCGGTGGGTGCCATGGCGGACATGAAGGAGATATCCTCATGGAAGGGAGCCAGGAATTTTATTGATAAAAACATGAAAGGATTGGGGAGGATGGTACGGACTGCAACTCCTTTCCTTCGGAGAACAGGCATTATGCCTCCAAAGGCGAACGCAGCAAATGTCTCCCTGGATGCTGTCAGAGGCATCCTAGATGTCAATTTGTTTGGTGCCTGGCGCATGATCCAGGTGTTTCTCCCCCTGCTGGAGAAAAGTCCGGAAGGACGTATCATCAATGTGAGCAGCAGCAGCGGTGAACTGAAAAGCCTGTCAGGAGAGTATCCGGGGTACAGCCTTTCGAAAGCCTCTCTCAATGCTCTGACCATCATGTTTTCCAATGAATTGCGGGGAAAAGGGATCAAAGTGAACGCCATGTGCCCGGGATGGGTGCGGACAGATATGGGAGGACCCACTGCACCACGGGATGTGGCTCAGGGTGCAGATACTGCGGTATGGCTCGCAACCTGCAGCCAAATACCGACAGGGAAGTTTTTCCGGGACCGGAAAGAGATTGAGTGGTAAATCACCTATTACTTTCAAAATCAGGAAGTGTGAGAATAGGATTCATTTTTCCAAACAGGGACAGAAGATACAAAACCATCCATCTGGGACTTGCATACCTTGCTGCCTACTCCAGAAAGCTGCATAAAAACCTGAGTTTTACCGTACTGGATACAAGGGTGGCAACTGCCAAAGAAACCAGAATGTTTTTCAGTTCCTCCTTTGACCTGATTGGTATTACGGTTTTTTCACCGGTGTATTACGAGGTGATCGAAGTCTTCCATAGGGTGAAGCGGTCTTTCAGTGGCGTTCCGGTATGCCTCGGCGGGCCGTATGTCACAACGATCATGGAGGATATTTTTATAAAGACCCCAGCCGATTATGCCGTATATGGCGAAGGGGAGATCACCTTTTCAGAGCTGATTGACCACCTTGAAGGGAGAAGGGAAATCACAGACATCAGGGGCCTGATGTTCAGGGGCCTGGATGGGACTGTCCAAACCAATCCTCCACGAAGCCATATTCAGAATATGGATGACATTCCTTTCCCCGCCTGGGATATTTTTCCAATGGACCGTTATCCCCTGCACAGGATAGTTACCAGCAGGGGTTGTCCGTTTAGTTGTGCCTGGTGTAACTCAAGCTCTATCTGGAACTGGACTTACAGGGTCCGTTCTCCGGAAAATGTGGTCGAAGAAATAGAGCTGTTGCTGAAGAATTATGGCAAGAAAATAATCGTCTTCGGAGACAATAGCTTCAACATTCATTTGGGCAGGGTTGACCGTTTCTGTGATATTTTGATCCGGAAAGGGATCAGGATCCTCTGGTCGGCCTCCATCAGGGCAGACATGATGACACAGGAACTGGCTTACAAGATGAAGGAATCAGGCTGCTACAATGCTTCCATTGGAATAGAATCTGCAAATAATGAGATATTGGCTCAAATGAATAAGTGCACAACCATCGAAAAAATAACGGAAGGGGTCAGGATGATGAAAAAGGCCGGGATCGAGGTGATGTCGCAATACGTGATCGGAAGCCCTTTTGAGACACTCGATAATGTCAAAGAATCCATCGAATATGCCCGGAACTCGGAGTGCGATTATTCGAATTTCTATACCGTCCTGCCATTCAGGGGAACACCCCAGTGGGATTATGTCGAGAAATACGGTACATTTTACACCAGGGAGATTCATGATTTCCACCGGATTGAGCCACGGATCGTTTTTGAAACACATGAGTTCCCTTATAATGAGCGACTGGAGGCAATCCGTCTGGCAATTAAATACGGATTTTACAGCAATAAGGATATAAAAAGCTGGTGGTTCGATATGGCAAAGGGTACATCCTTGAAAATCCAGAAAATGCTCCCCGAGTCAACAGGTGAAAAGATATTCCTTTTGCTTAAATCTATCTATAAACTGAGATTCGTGAAAAAGAACAACATATAAAAAGAATGATGTACTTGTTGGAGAAGTGATGGTTTTACTCTGCATTGCTGCATTTGTCCTACTGTTGTACCTGATCTATCCGGTCTGGATTGCCTGCATTATACCAGGTGACAATCCGGAAAGATTCGTCAAAGAAAAGATCAATTCCGTATCACTCATACTCCTTGCTTACAACGGCGGCATTCATTTGCCCCTGAAAATACAATTTCTGATTGAAGAGCTCTCCGGTTTTCAGAGTTATGAGCTGATTATTGTGGACGATTGCAGTACGGACGGAACCACTGAAATACTCGATAAGGTTAAAGGGAATGATCGGGTGAAAACTATCCTTAACCCAACGAACAGAGGAATTCCATATTCCATGAACCTGGCTGTCGACCATGCCGAAAATGATATTATCGTTTTTTGTGACCAGCGTCAGTTATTGGTCCGGGGTATCCTGAAAAAAATAATTGAGCCGTTCAGCTTCAGCGAAGTGGGTGCCGTCTCGGGTTGTATTTCCTCTTATGATAAAAAGGGAAGACATTCCATTGCAAGATGGTATGAAAACCTTCTGAAATCACTGGAAAGCAAGACCGGTAACCTGATGGGCGTTTACGGCCCCTTTTATGCCATCAGAAAGGAGTGTTATGAAGCCATTCCGGGGGATATCATTCTTGATGACCTGTACCTGAGTCTGCGGATATTGAGACGAAAAAAAATCATACTGTTCAAGGACTGCAAGATCATTGATGATGATTTTACGGCTCTGTACGACTATAGGAGGGCAAGAAGATACCTCGCAGGCCTAATACAGATTCTCGGGGAGAAAGAGATCATCCGTGACCTCTCCGTAAGACAGCGGACCATGTTGATCTGGCATAAGTACCTCCGTTTGGTGATCCCGTTTTTTCTGGTCATGGCATATATTTTTACGGGAATGATGAGTTTCAGGAGTCCTGGATATCTTGTTGTTTTTGGTTTCCTTACGGTATTGGTGGCATTCTCAGTTATGCCAGGCTTCCCTGGAATGTCGACGAAAACCGGAACCCTGGTCAGGATCAACCTGTATTATTTTCTGGCATGGGCCGATATTCTCGTCAGTCGATATGTCTTCCGGAAAAGTTCATGGAATAATCCAAGGATCAATTAATTTTCAGTATCTGACAGGTTTGCCAAGTAATACGAAATTGCATATGGTTACATTACCCACTGATAAAGCATGGAAAGCTTTCGGAAGATATGAACCCTATTTTGGAGTTGTTGGTCAGGAAAAATATCTGATCCGCAATTTTGACGAACAGGTTCGGAGTGATTTTTTTACTTCCGGAAAAGCCTATGTTGAAGAATTGTTCTCTACCATCAAAAAAAGAATCGATTTTGATTTTAAACCCAGTACCATTCTGGACTTTGGGTGTGGACCGGGAAGAATGGTCATCCCCTTTTCCGGTTATACGAAAGAGATTGTGGGGATGGACGTTTCATGGGAAGTGCTTCGGGAGGCTGAAAAAAACTGCGTGCAACACAATGTGAAAAATGCCGTGTTTGGTTTATCGGATGACAGCCTGAGGTTTATCGGGGAGCGGAAATTTGACCTTGTGCATTCATTCATCGTATTGCAACATTTAAACACAAACAGGGGGGAAAAGCTGGTTCAGGGATTGTTGAAAGCCCTGGCTCCCGGAGGTGTCGGCGTTCTCCATTTTACCTACCATGACCATTATCCGAACCGTTGCTTATTGAATTACTTCAGATTCAGGATCCCTTATCTGTTCATGACCCTGAGATATATCAACTGCATGGTCAGAGGTAAAAAATTCGTCAACCTGCCCCAGATGCAGACGCATAATTACAACCTGAACGAAGTATTCACGTATCTGCAAGGATCAGGTATCGGGGAAGTATA
>JAFGHD010000019.1 GCA_016939365.1 Bacteroidales bacterium
CGGTCTAAAGCGCACAAGGGTGAAGCAGGATTCTGAAATCAGGAATTTATTGTTACATTCGTTGGCCGATATAAGAGATAAAGTGATTGATCCTGTCGTCATTTCTGATGCATAACATTACAATCAAACAGCCATACAAGATATTTTCATCCTAACCAACGTAAAAAAATGAAAAAAGTCACGCTTCAATTAGCCGTTTATTTTTATGCAACGACATTGATTGCACAGTGGGTTCCGATAAACAACGGGCTCAACGGATTTCCACCCACAGCCTTATGGCCATCAGGGGATGCCTTGACAATGGGCACATATGGCGGAGGAGTGTATATAACTTATGATCAAGGAGATATCTGGGTTGATTTCAACGGAGACCTGCCAAACCTTTTTGTGAATGATATCCGGACACATCTGGGGCTATTGGTGGCAACGGAAGGAGGCCCATTTGCCACATACGACGGAACGACCTATTTTGATTGTACAGGAACAGGATTGACCAATACCGACATCAACTTTTTTACATTTGGCAATGAAGGTATAACTGGTGAATTCATGGTGGGCACAGACGGAGGAGGAGTATTTGCCGGTGATCACACCAGTCCATGGATCCTTGATTGGACTCCCGCCAGTACCGGTTTATCAGGTGCGGGGTTAACCGTAAATGATGGAGCCGGCATTACCGGTGGCTGGGCCATGATAGCAACCGATGGCGGTGTATACAGGGCATTGCCAGGCGAAACAGAATGGACACCAGTTAACAACGGATTAAGTGGAGATGCCCAAAAAGTGCGAAAATTTGGAGGATTCGGAGGAAATTCCATGCTGATTGCCACTCACGGCGGCTTGTATTCCACTTCTAATATTGGGGATAACTGGGCGCCAATGATAGCGGACGAAAAACTCAATACTGTTCTAATTCATATGAGCGCCATATATCCAAATGGTGCAATGGTTTACACTTTTGGTGAAAAGGGATTTTATTCTGATGACTTCGTAAACTGGACCCAAATGGATTTCGAAGGTATTGAAGGAGAGGTAACTGCCGCCCAGGTTGATTCTGTAAACCTTTACCTCGGTTTTACAGTCACACGTAAAAACAGTGCGGATGAAGGTGCTGTATACCGAAAGCCTATCCAACAGGTAGTTGCCATAGAAGAAAATCTTTCCGCTCCTGAGGAAACCATTTTGTATCAGAACTTTCCCAATCCTGTAAGCGATAACGCCAATATCACCTTTACCCTTTCACGACCAGGCATCATCACCTTGACGGTATTCAATATCACCGGTGAAAAAATTCAAACGTTAATCAGCAGTTACCATAATACTGGAACACACACCATATCATTTGACGTAAACCAATATGCAAAAGGGATTTACTTCTATTCACTGCAAATTGATGGCCATATCATAGAAACCAAGAGAATGCTTATCGTCCACTAGGATTTTTACGGAAGGCAATTTTCATGATTGTATCATCGCTGATCTTGCCGGCTTTTGCAGGGAATATTCGTATGGGCTATCAATCGTCCGGGCTGTTTTTGAAAAGTGAAGCCGCCACCACGATCTCCGGTTTAACCATTGGGCTGATATGATTTTTCACCCTTGTTATGGATTACTATCACTGCAGTTAATCGGATTTTGCTTCACACATCAGGATGGAAGTGCTGCACGTAAGATCAGAATTACGGTTTATCATTCTGAAGCCAAACAGGTGAATGGTGTGGTTGATATCCGGATCAATGAAGAAATATTACATCTTGGACGTTCTGAGGAATATATCTTAATCCAGCTTCAGTTTTTCAGATGATAAAGCATATGGTTCTGCCAACCTCGTTGGCGGTAAATCGCCTTATTGCGTAGCGAGTTACATTGAGCTGCAAAAACACAGATAACATTCATGGTTTAAAAGGAAATCAGGCTGCCCCAAAAGGCAACAGGACCCTGTTGATGATCATTGGTATGGGGTTCCACAAGCCCCCTTGGTACTCATTACAACAGCAAATGAACTTTTGATATTTTTGACCTGAAATTCCCAATCCGCCTCACGGTATGACGGTGTTAAAAAACATTCAGCAAGCCAGGGACTTTCTCATGGAGAGGGGTATGGTGGCGCCTGTGACCGGGATCATACTGGGAACCGGGCTGGGGAAACTGGTGGAGCATATAGATATCCATCAGGTGGTGGAATACCATGAAATACCGCATTTCCCCGTTTCGACTGTTGAATTCCACAAAGGCCGTCTGCTGTATGGGAAACTCGGAGGGAAGATGGTGCTGATCATGCAGGGCAGGTTCCATGTGTATGAGGGTTACGATCTGCAGCAGATCACCTTTCCGGTGCGGGTAATGAAATATTTGGGGATCAGGCATCTGCTGATATCCAACGCCGGTGGTGCCATCAACCTGGATTTCAAAAAGGGTTCCCTGATGCTCATCAATGATCACATCAACCTGCTGGGTGGCAGTCCGTTGACCGGAAAGAATGAAAATAAGCTGGGTCCACGGTTCCCGGATATGAGCCGGCCTTACTCGGCCTTCCTCAATGAGATGATGGAGCGTATCGCACAGCAGAACGGGATCACCCTCCACCAGGGGATTTATGCAGCCTTACCGGGACCTCAGCTTGAAACACGGGCGGAATACCGTTTCCTGAGAACCATCGGGGCGGACGTCGTCGGGATGTCCACTGTCCCCGAGGTCATTGCAGCGAATCATATGAGATTACCCTGTGCAGCTGTTTCCGTACTTACCGATGAATGCGATCCCGATCACCTCGAGCCCATCGATATCCGCGATATCCTTGATACAGCTGCCATGGCAGAAGAGGACCTTATCCGTCTGTTCTCAGGGGTCGTGGCGGAGATATAACCCCCACTCCTGGCCGCCATGAAGGCATTCCATCTTGAGTGTAAAAAATTTTTTTACTTTTACTTCCTTCCGTAGAAAACTCCTGTTAGAGCGCTTTCACTTGGGTGAATGATAACGGTAAAGACCAACTGCAAGACTTAATGACATCCCGGCAAGGCAAGAGGGATTTCCTGATCAGTGTGACCGTATGGGGATTGCTGGTGGTATTTACCTTGATCACCGGCATTTTGCTTATCTGGTTTGGCTGGATCCGCTTCCCATGGACCGATCAGATCCTGCAGAAATTCAATTACCAGAGGAACAAGAGCCGCTCCTTCAGGGTACTTGTCCTGGGCGATTCGCAGCTTGAGGAGTGGCCGATGGAACATTGCCTGTATAAGGACATGGAACGGTTCTGTGCCCAAAACCGCTGGGGTTATGTGAACCTTGCCCATCACGGATTCGGCCCTCTGGAATACAGAAACCGGTTCCGGGAGTTCGCCACCGATTACAAACCGCAACTCGTCCTGGTGTTCTATTATGCAGGAAATGACCTGACAGATATGGCCTACCGGCAGTACCGGAAACCCAGCCAACCTCAATATGGGTATGTCCTTACCGGCAGCCGGATCAGGTATCTCCCCAGAGAAGGATTCAAAAATGACCGGGAGGAAAACAACATGGATACAGGTTCAGGGTTTGGTGGACATTCATGGGATGAATTCATTGAAAATGGCATAGACCCTGTAATGATCGAATACGCAAAAAACAGGATCAGGCATCCATACCGTATCGGTGCGGAGTATGTCAATCCCCACCTGCTGGTCATGGGTTATTGGAAACCCGAGTACCTTACGGATAATATCCTGAGGGAGACATTACCGATGAAACATGCCTGTTATCAAACCCTCAGGGAGTTTGAGGGGATGCTCGGGCTGGCGGATTTCCTGGCCGCCCGGGTCTGGTTCGTCTCCATTCCTTCACCCGTCCAGGTTGACACCGTCCACAACGGATTCTTCCGAAAACTCAACTTCCGGGTCCCGGAACATCTGATCCATTCGTCCAGGCCGCAGGAACTTCTCCGGGAGTACGCCGAAGCCTCCGGATGTGATCATCTCGACCTGTTGCCCCATTTCAGACAACATGCCGAAGCATCATCCCTCTACTTCGAAAACGATGATCACCTCAGTGAAGCAGGGCATATGCTGGCATACTCCCTGATAGAATCGATGATCCTTGATCGGATGTCCTCTGGTCATGAAAAAACAGCCGGGGGATGGTACCGTCCCGGAGCCCATCTGGAATACCGGCACTGGGAGGTGGAATACCAGATGGAACGCATCAGGCAGGACAGCACCTGGCTGGCAGCTGTGATCCGGAAGGCTGCAGATCGTTCCATCAGTGTCGACTCCATGTTACAGATAGATGCAGGGTATTTGGTGGATCAAGAGGAATCGTCGAGTGTCATCCGCTAGTTGTATGCAGAAGCCTTGTTTATCCGTTACTGGTGAATGATGCGCTCAGCAGAAATAACTTGCTAAATTTGCATTTTTCCGATGAGGCGGTTACTCTCCATTATAGCTATCCTGGTGGTGCTCCTGCAATCAGCATGTCCTCTGCTGGTATTGCAGGTCCGGCAAACCGTGATACGCAGTCAGGTCAGGGATCAGATACGGAGAGGTGTCAACGAAAAAGATATTGTGTTGATCAAAGTACCCTGGCATCTGCAGCGGGGTCATCCTTCCGTCTTCCGCATGGTGGCCAAAAATGAATTCCGTTATTTCGGCAGGATGTACGACGTAGTCAGGACGGAGGAGCGGGGTCAGACCATCTGGTTCTACTGTATCCCGGATGACAAAGAGACGGCCTGTCGGGCCCGCATGAATGAGATCGCCGGGCAGGGAATGGATCACCGGCCCCTGGCCAGGAGCATCATTCAAAATCCTTCACAGCTTCTCAGCACCTACTTCCACACGCTGTGGCATCCGCCGGACTATTATGATGCAAAAGCGGAGGATCTGATAAGCCGTAATGAATTCCCTGTAACGGAATGGATCCCCGAGACCGGCACTCCCCCACCCAAATCATGAGATCCTTTTTGTGACATCTGACCGGCAGGGTCTCCCATTTGACGACCTGCCGCATTTCTTATACCCTTATTGTTCAACCCATCTGTCATGCAATGAGATCAATATATTTATTATGTGCATTTCTGGTGATTTGGGGCCATATGAAAGGCCAGACCGTCACTGTGAGGGACGATGTGACCCGTCAACCCCTGGAATTCGTTACCATACATAGCGGGAAGCCATCAGCTTCTGCGCTTACCGACGTCAAAGGCAGGGCAGATCTCGCCGGTTTCACGCAGGCCGGGAAGATCGAGTTCCGGCTGATCGGATACAAGCCTTTGACCCTCAGTTACAAACAGGTGTCAGAAGCGAGGTGGGAAGTATTCATGTCGCAGTCGGATATTTCCCTGGATGAGGTGGTGATCTCCACGAACCGCTGGGAGCAGGAGAAAAGGGACGTACCGAACATGGTCACAACGATACGGCCCATTGATGTGACCCTGCAGAATCCGCAAACGGCCGCCGATATGATCTCCACATCGGGCTATGTTTTCATGCAGAAGAGCCAGCTTGGAGGGGGCAGCCCGATGATCCGCGGCTTTGCCGCCAACAGGGTGCTCATCGTGATGGATGGCGTCCGGATGAATACCGCCATATTCCGGAGCGGGAATCTTCAGAACGTCATCTCCCTGGATCCCTTTGCCGTTGAAAAAACAGAGATGGATTTCGGACCGGGATCGGTGATCTACGGCAGCGATGCCATCGGCGGAGTGATGAATTTCTACACCCTCAGTCCTAAGTATTCCAGCGGAGACAAGCCCCTTTTCAGGGGGAGCGCCACTGCGCGGTGGTCCTCGGCCAACGTGGAAAAAACAGGACACCTCGACTTCAACATCGGACTCAAAAAGTGGTCGTTTCTTTCCAGCATCACCTGGTCAGACTTTGATGACCTGAAGATGGGCAGCAACGGGCCTGACGATTACAAACGGCCGGAATACGCCGGCAGGATCAACGGGCAGGATACCGTCCTGGTCAATGAGGATCCCCTGGTACAAAAACCCAGCGCCTATGACCAGATCAACATCATGCAAAAGATCGGTTTCATGCCCCGTGAATCACTCAGATTCAATTACGGCTTTCACTACTCAGCCACTTCGGACTATTCACGGTATGACCGTTTGATCCGCTACCGCAAGGACACATTGCGGTCTGCAGAATGGTATTACGGCCCACAGGTGTGGATGATGAATACGCTGAACATCAGTCACAGCGGAGAAAACGGTCTCTATGACAATCTCAGCGTTACCCTTTCCCAGCAGTACTTCGAGGAGAGCCGCCATGACCGTGACTTCGGGGACACGAAACTCATGCACCGGACGGAGCAGGTGGAAGTGTTTTCGGTCAATATCGACCTGGAAAAGAACCTGGGCGACCGGCACCGTCTTTTTTACGGTCTGGAGGGGTTGCTCAACAATGTGTCGTCGGCCGGAACCGACGGGGATATTGTCACTGGCACGGAAGTGCCCGGCCCGGCCCGTTACCCCGATCCGTCCACCTGGAATTCCTTTGCGGGTTACCTAAACTACAGGTACAAACCCACGGAGAAAATGACTATACAGACCGGGCTGAGGTATAACCTGGTTACGCTGGATGCCACCTTCGACACCACTTTTTATCCCTTCCCGTTCACTTCGGCTGACCTGTCGACGGGAGCAGTGACGGGCAGCGCCGGGCTGGCATGGAGACCTTCGGAACGATGGCAGGTCAATCTCAACCTCTCGACCGGTTTCAGGGCGCCTAATGTGGATGACCTGGGCAAGGTTTTTGATTCGGGCGACAAGCAGGTGATCTTACCCAATCCCGGTCTGAAGGCTGAATATGCCTGGAACGCCGAGGCCGGGATCACCCGGATATTTGCCGACAGGATTCGTATCGACATCACCGGTTACTACACATTGCTTGACAATGCCATGGTACGCAGGGATTTCACACTCAACGGCCTCGATAGCCTGGTCTATGACGGAGAAATGAGCCGCATACAAGCCATACAGAATGCAGCGCAGGCATTTGTTTACGGTGTCCAGGCAGGTGTGGAGATGAAGCTTCCCTATGGGATCGGTTTCATTTCCAGGTTCAATTACCAGAAGGGAGAAGAAGAGCTGGATGACGGCAGCACGGCTCCTCTGAGGCATGCCGCACCGTGGTTTGGCAGCACACACCTTACCTGGAAAGCCGACCGCGTCAAGGTGGATATTTACGGTCTCTACAACGGGGAGGTAACGTTCGACGATATGGCCCCATCAGAGCAGGACAAAACCTGGCTGTATGCCCTCGATGAAAACGGCAATCCCTGGGCACCCGGATGGTACACCCTGAATCTGAAGGCAATGTACCAGGCCACCGATTTCCTGATGGTCAGCGCAGGACTGGAAAACATCACCGATCAGCGTTACCGGCCTTACTCATCCGGGATCACAGCGCCGGGAAGAAACCTGATCCTGGCATTGAAGGCCACTTTCTGATTGAAGTCTGAGGAGATGGATCCGCAGGGACAGGCGAACAGCCCATCCCTGCGGATCATCATCCGCTTGAAATTCCTTACTTTTATCATCCGGTAAGCCGTGATGCCCGGGAACATACCGTGCCATCCGGCGAATACCGGTGCGGACTGTTCCTGTAAAACCGGTTCCACAACATGCCCGAGATCATACAGGACAAGAAGGTTTTTACGCTCAGGGAGGTGACGCTGAGCATCCAACGGACACTTGCCGGACGGTATCCCACACCCTTCTGGGTCAGGGCAGAGATGAACAAGCTCAACCTCTATTCCCATTCCGGCCATTGCTATCCTGAACTCGTTGAAAAGGCCGAAGGGAAAATAGTGGCCCAGATCAAGGCGGTGATGTGGAAGAGCGATTTCATGAGGATCAATGCAGCGTTTCTCCGCCTGGTCGGGGAGCCCCTCCGGGACGGGATCACCATCATGTTCTCCGCCACGGTGAGTTTTGACCCGGTGTACGGGCTCAGCCTGAGGATCATCGAGATCGATCCCGGCTACACCCTGGGGTTATTGCAGATTGAGAAACAGCAAACCCTGGAGCGGTTGACACGGGAAGGGATCATACATCGCAACAGGGAAGCAAAGCTGGCTTTACTGCCAAAACGGATCGCCGTCATTTCGGTTGAGACCAGCAAGGGTTACGCCGATTTTACGCAGATCATCTCCCGGAATCGCTGGGGATACCGGTTTTTCCATATGCTCTTTCCCGCGATCCTGCAGGGCGACAAGGCTGCCGAATCCATCATCCTGCAGATGAAGCGGATCAGGAAAGCGATCCGTCATTTTGATGTGGTGACCATCATCCGTGGGGGTGGCGGCGATGTGGGGCTTTCCTCATTCAACAGCTACGACCTGGCTCGTGAGATCGTCCTCTTCCCGATCCCCGTCATCACAGGGATCGGGCACTCTACCAATGAGACGGTGGCGGAGATGGTGGCTTATAAAAACGCCATCACCCCCACCGAACTGGCCGATTTCCTGATCCAGCGGTTCCATAATTTCTCAGTCCCGATGGAACGGGCCGCAGAGCGGATGGCCGGGTCGGCACTCAGGGTGCTGGCATCCGGAAAAAACGAGCTTTACCACACCGCCAGGTACCTCCGTTCGGTCATCCAGAGGCAGATCATCCGGCATGCCGGAGCCATCCGCAGCCTGTCCGGCTCCATGATCCAATCGACCCGGTTCCGGCTTCGGAAAGAGACGAGCCTTTTACAGAGTATCCCGGAAGACCTTACAAAAACGGCGTCATCCCTCGCAGACCGGGAACAGTTATCCCTCCGTTCGATCACAGCCGGTCTCCTGAGGGAGGCGAGACTGGTTACCGAGCGGACCGGGATGAAACTTTTCATTGCAGAAAAACTCATTCACGCAATGGACCCTGCCGCGATACTGAAACGGGGATTCAGTATCACCCTGCACCAGGGTAAGGCGATCAGGGATATCAATGCCCTGGCAAAAGGGGAAGAACTGACCACCCTTACGCTGCAGGGCCGGATCACCAGCACAGTTGAATCAATCAAGACAGATGATGAAGACAAAACCTGACTACACCGAAGCCTTTGAGGAACTCCAGAAGATCGCCAACGAGATCGAGACGGGGGAGATATCCGTCGATGAGCTCTCCGGCAAGGTAAAAAGAGCCGCTGACCTGATCAGGATATGCAGGGACAAGCTCCGCAGTACTGAGGAAGATGTGAACGAGATTCTGAAGGATCTTGAAAAAGCAGAGGGAACAGAGGATGAATTATAGGAAGGAGGTCATGATTTCAATGTACCGAGGATGTTCCCACACATATCTATGCTATCTTTGAAGGATTAATATCATGCCACCATGTCATCCGGTGACCACACGCTGATCAGCATCGTACTGCCCTGTTACAACGAAGCAGACTCCCTTCCGTCATTCCGTGAATCACTCATTTATGTTTTAAAGGGGATGAGCGGCATAGACTGGGAACTCATCTGGGTGGATGACGGCAGCACGGATGAGACTTCCAGGCTGATCGGCGAAATGATCGACAGGGAGACGGGTTCCCGGATTCAATCCGTTTTTATCCGGTTGTCGCGTAATTTCGGACATGAGGCGGCCATGATCGCAGGCATTGATGCCGCCAACGGAGAAGCCGTGGTATGCATGGATACCGACGGCCAGCACCCGCCGGGAATGATACCGGAAATAATCTCCGCCTGGAGAAAAGGCTTCCAGGTGGTCACCATGAAGCGGTCAGCACGACATGACCAATGGGGACAGAACCGTATGTCAGGCCTGTTCTACACCTTCCTCAACCAATTATCTGACTTCCGTTTCGATAAAAACGCCTCTGATTTCTTCCTTATCTCCGCACCGGTAATTACGATCCTGAAAAACCACTTCCGGGAAAGGAACCGATTCCTCCGGGGTTATATTCAGGTGATCGGGTTCGACCGGGTGACGCTGAGTTTCGACGCCCCTCCCCGACTGGCCGGGAAAAGCAAATACAATTACCGGAAACTGCTACGGCTTGCAGGAGTGGCTGTCTTCTCCTTCTCAAACCGCCCCCTGAAATTTGCACTGTACACTTCGGTCATTTTCGCCCTTTTCACAATGGCTGTGGGCATTTACAGCCTGCTGGAGTTTCTCTTCGGAGAGACACCCCCGTCAGGATATACCACGCTCATCATTTTCCTGAGCATCTGTTTCACCATGGTGTTCCTGCTCATCGGGGTACTTTCGGTTTATTTCGGAAAGGGGCTTGATGAGATCAGGCAGCGGCCCCTTTATATCGTCAGGAATCTCCGGCGGAAAAAAACCTCTCAGGAAGGCGGAAAAAGCACGGACCAGTAGTAGGTAAATGGAGAAAACCAATACGGGATATCCGGTCAAACCGGCATCCATCCGATGGGTCATACTGATCGCCATTTTGTTGGTCATCACTTATTGTGCAGGGATGTACATCCGGCCGGATAAATATCCTGTTATGGAAATCCAGAAAAGATGTGTAACCACAGGTTTTGCCCATAGCACAGGTCATAAATTCCTTTACTTCTACTACTATAAAAAACTGTTTCCCGTTGCCACCCTCCAGGGTGAACCGGAGTACAGCCCGGAAGGAGCCGAAAAGGAGATCAGGCAGCAAGGTGACCAGCTGATCATGGAGTACTTTCACTGGAGCCGGCTGGGAGAGAATGCCCGAATCTGGGCCTATATGCCTGATGCGTGGTTGCGCGGCACGCCGGAAAATCCCTCCATCCGGCTTTTCAACACGGTAGTCTTCGGCCTTGGGATCATCATCATGCTGGTGGGATTTGCCTCAGCAGGGCTGGCATTCCCGGGCCTTATCCTGGCAGTCATCATGTGCCTGACGCCTTATTTCCGGTATGAGGTGTTCGGCAACCAGAACATCTTCGCCCTGATGGCCTCGGGCTTCATGCTCATTGCCGGGCTCAACCTCCCGCTGACCAACGGCAGGATGAAGGCCACAGCTGTGATTCTTCTGCCAGTGATTACCGGCGCCATATCAGGATTCTTCTCCGAGATCCGCGGTGAAGTGGGTGTTCTGGCAGTATCAGCAGCCTTGATATACCTGCTGTCGCACGGTTACCCCATCTGGAAGCGTCTGATGATGATCGTTCTTATGGCAGTGGCTTTCTGGATGGTCAAGCAATCCATCCGGAGTTACTTCGACCGGAAGTGGGAAGAGGCGGCCGAAGTGGTTGCAGTGAACGGGGGACATGTCTACACAGGCAAGAGGATATACAGTCATCGCTTCTGGCATCCGGTTTTTTGCGGCTTGGGCGATTTCGACACCAGATACGGATGTGTCTGGGATGATACCCTGGCTTATGCCTATGCGCTACCCGTCATGAAGGAAAAATGCGGGATCGATCTGGAATACTCCGGTTACAAGTACCACCCCGAACTCTGGTATGATTCCGCCCGGCTCTATTACGTCAAGTTTGACGAGATCGATGAATATGAGGAGGTGATCAGGGAAAAGGTCTTGAATGACATCACCTCCGATCCGCGATGGTATGCCGGCATCCTGGCAAAACGGACGCTTGCCGTGATGACGCACACCCTGCCCTTTGAATATGCCGGGTGGCTTCTGATCCCGGTGGCTGTCATCCTCTGGATCAGAAGAAGCAGGATACCCGGGGTACTGCTGATCGCTTCACTGCCCTTGTCATTTACGCCTTTGCTGATCTTCTCCGGAGGCAACAACACCTATAACTCCTTCTTCCCGCTGCTGAGCCTGGCACTGCTGATCTCCATCCCCGCCAACATACTTTTCCATGCACGCAAAGGAGCAGGTAAGGATAAACAATAAAGGCTTTCAAGCGACTCATTGACCGCTGCCTGACCGGTCTGAGCCGATAACTGATTTGTTCTTGATCAACAAAAATTCATAATTTACATTTATGCACCGGATGAATTTTTTTACGATGATCGACCTGTATTTCTGCTTTATCCTTTCATTCAACTTAACCGAATATAAATACCGCAATTGCGGAGAGCGCCGGTATTTAGCCAGGTTTCCCAGAGCCGGCTATGCTTCATTGTCAATATCAACAACAACCAAACAGTAGCGCATACTTCCAAATCCAGAAGGATGATCAAATTTTACCATCTGCACATCACATCATCTTCATTTTTGGGCTGTTCCCATGCGGGCATCTTCACCGCCCTTTTAATCTTGTTCTTTCTGAGACAGGGGCATTCGGAGGTCATTGACCAGCATCAGGCCTCCTCATTTGCAGTTGCATTTTACAGCAGCCATGCACCCGCAAGCCTGATTGCCAGGGATGCACCTTCCGTCGAAATGATCCGGCTGGTTGAGTATTCCGGTATGCCGCTCTATTATCATATCCGGATGATCCCGGCCGGATTTGTCATCCTTGCCGCCCATGACAACGTGTTTCCCATCCTGGGTTATTCTTTTGAAGAATCCCCCGACACATTGTGGAATCCCGGATACCAGCGGTGGATGGAACGTTGCGGGATTCAGATCAGGCAGGCAGTGAAGGAGAAACTTCCTTCCTCAGCCCTGATCAGGGATGCCTGGGAGCGATACCTTGAGTCGAAGCCTGTTACCGGGCATTACAGGTCACGTGTCAAGGGTGTGGAACCGCTCATGTATTCCAAATGGGGACAGAAAACCTATTACAATGCCTTATGTCCGGCCGATCCGGCCGGGCCGGGAGGTCATGCATATGCGGGCTGTGTCGCCATTGCCACCGCCCAGGTGATGTTCCATTTCAGGCACCCGGCCCAGGGCAGCGGATCTCATGGTTATTATTCCGACTACGGTTTCGAGTATGCTGACTTCGGCAATACCAGCTATGAATGGAATGAAATGGTGACAGCCATACACCAGATGGAGAATCCGGCCATTGCGCAACTGATATATCATGTAGGCGTTTCCGTTGAAATGGATTACAGTGCGCAGGGATCGGGCGCCAGCACGGCCGATGTGGGTTATGCCCTGGAAACCTATTTCGGTTACGCCCCGGGAATATCATATATCGTCAAATCAGACAGCTCCAATGCCTTCCGTGACTCTGTCATCAGTTGTCTTTCCCGTGGGCTTCCGGTCATTTACCGCGGCGGCGACATGGGCAGCGGACATGCCTTCGTGTGCGACGGGTTCCAGGACAGCTGCTTTTTCCATTTCAACTGGGGCTGGTATGGTGATCATGACGGGTATTATTACATGGAAAACCTGAACCCCGCCAATCACAACTTCAATTTCTACCAGTGTGCGCAGATCAACATCCGGCCCGACCAGCCCTATCCGCCCAATTGCGGTGGTATCAGCCTGTTATCAGCACCCAGAGGCACCGTTTCCGACGGCAGTGGTCACCTGAAATACCCGTCCGGCGCAGAATGCCGTTGGCTGATCGGAACAGGGACGGATAACGGCGAAAGGGTATGGATCAGATTCCATCAGTTCGATACCGATCCGGTGCATGATTTTGTCCGCATCTATGATGGAACAGATGAAACGGCTCCGTTGCTTGCCGGGTTATCCGGGCATTCCATTCCTCCTGCGGTCACCTCCACCGGAAGTTACCTCTGCATCATATTTGAAACCGATGACAGTTGTGAGTTTGGAGGCTGGATGGCGGACTACATGGTCTTCAGCGAACCCTTCTGCCTGGAAAACCAGGTTATGCATGCCCTGGAGTGCGGCTATTTCGACGACGCCAGTGGACCTTACCATTACATGAACCAGACTCACTGCCAATGGGTGATCGCTCCGTCTGATGACGATATCGACTCCATCGCTTCCGTCACTTTATATTTCAGGACCTTCCGTCTGGCCGAGGGTGACACACTGCATATCCATGACGGGCCGGACCCCGGGTACCCGGTTCTCGCCCGCCTGACCGGAAGCCAGGTTCCGGAAGATATCACATCCGGCCGGAACCGGGTGTGCCTGGTATTCAGTTCAGATAACCAGTCAACTGATGAAGGATGGAGCGCAGGTTATTATTCCAACCTCCCCGTCTATTGCCAGGACACTGTGATCCTTACCCAGGAACAGGGATACCTGGAGGACGGAAGCGGGGCCAGGAACTACATCAGCGACTCGGAATGTTACTGGCTGATCGCACCGTCCCAGGCCCAATCCATAACGATGGAATTCACCAATTTTGACCTGGAGTATGGATACGACCGCCTCACCCTGTTCGATGCAGCCGTTGAACCCCATGAAGAGCTGCAGACCCTGACCGGAGATGACCTGCCGCCGCCCATAAGCATTCCCTCAGGAAAAGTGCTGCTGCGCTTCACCACCGATGAATCCGTTGTGTCTGACGGCTGGTCTGCACAGTATACAACCGTTGGACCCGGGACTGGTGAATCATACGAAGAAGACTTCATTTCCATTTTCCCCAACCCGGTTTCCGGCACGCTGAGTCTGCATACCGGGTTGGATATACCTGAAGGACTTGACATCACACTTCGGTCGGTTGACGGACAAACGGCATGGCATTCAAGGCTTCCTGCCATCACGGCCAATTCCTCATTGTCATTCGATCTGACCGGAATACAACGCGGGATCTATATCCTGACCTTATCCGATGGGCTCATGGTCTCACATCAAAAACTTGTTGTTCAATGAATACAAAAATGAAGAACTTCCTGATGCATCTGTTCAGTTTATCGCTTTTGATCAGCGGGCCGCTTTCCGGTCAGCAGAAACCTCCGGTGGCTATGGACGATTATGCCTCGGTCCTGGCCGGTGAGACGGTACAGGTCCATGCCACCCAGAACGACTGGTGTATGGAAGGCCATACCTTCAAGATCGTCATTGCATTTTCCAATCTGGGCGATGTGACCTTCAATGACAGTATTATCACGTACAATGCATATTACTTTCAGAAATACAACGACACGGCCTTTTACAGGATCATGGATCTGGATAACGGGCTGATTTCCGAACCGGGCAGGTTGATCATGACGGTGGAAAATGAAGGGCAGCAAGTGCTGGAGATCAATAACATCAGGGCGATGTTCAATGCTTACGGGATGCACTTCTGGGCGGTCAACGGTGATCACCTGTTTGAGGCACCCATCGGGGGTGGTGCCATGACGGTTTTCAACTCGACGTTATGGGCCGGCGCCATGGACAATACCGGGATACTCCATCTGGCAGGGGAACGTTACCGGCAGACAGGCATCGACTTCCGGCAGGGACCCGTCTCCGGCATCTATCCCGAAAACTACCTGATCGACTGGAACAGGATATGGATCATCGACCGGGCAGATGTCGAATACCACAAAGCACACTGGTTCGAGCCGGGATATGTCCTGCCGGAGGCAATAGACCAATGGCCTGCGCATGGGAATACCGGTATAGGGCAGGCTGGCATGCTTGCCCCCTTTTCCGACCTGGACAGCAACGGGATATATGATCCGGCCCACGGTGATTATCCGCTCATCAGGGGTGACCGCACCCTGTTTTTCCTCTTTAACGATGACATGCAGGAGCACTCCGAATCCGGAGGAAAAAAATTGGGTATCGAGGTTTCCGGTATGGCATATGCCTTTGATTGCCCAGAGGACTCTGCGTTTCATAACTCCCTGTTTCTGCACTATGATGTGATCAACCGGTCGGATACTTCATATTACGGATTCTTCCTCGGGATTTACACCGATATGGATATCGGAAATGCCTGGGATGACTATATCGGGTGTGACACAATCCTGCATGCCTTTTACGGATATAATGGCGACGGTTATGATGAATATCATGGATACGGGAATCCTGAAAACTGTTACCTGGATCATCCGCCGGCTCAGGGCGTCGTCTTTCTGAACCGGGAGATGGATCATTTCATGTGCCTGCAGAATGCGTTCTCGGGTACGACCGGCGATCCCTCGACACCCAGACAGTATTACAATTACCTCACGGGGCTCTGGAGGGACAGCACCCATCTCACTTACGGGGGCAACGGTTACGGAGGCCTTAATCCGGTGGATCATATCTATCCGGGAGACCCTTTATCAGGTGCAGGATGGAGCGAGGTTTCCGAACAAAACGAACCCGGCGACAGGAGGGGAATTGCCTCCTCCGGGCCGAATACACTCCTTCCGGGAGACACCCTGTCATTCGATCTGGCATATGTATTTGCGCAGGATATGCAGGGAGATCAACTGGACGCCGTGAATATGCTCAGGTCCAGGATCAGTCACATACGAGCGCATTTCACAAACCAGACCACTCCCTGCGGGACACCCTGGTCGGTGATCCGCTACAACCCGGCTGCACCGGAGTTGAGGGTATTTCCCAATCCGGCCTGTGACCGGATTCATATCTCTCTTCCCGGAGTGCCAGATGGATCCACATACCAGGTCATTGATCTCATGGGGCAGGTGGTGCTGCAAGGCATGCTGGACCAACATCAAACCGGCATCCTCGTATCCGGTTTGCAAGACGGGTTATATATACTCAGACTTTCATACAAAAAAGGAGTACTGTCCTCAAAATTCATCAAAGGTTGACCGGCATATGTCTGGGGGACGGTTCATATGGCTTTTGCCGGTCGTTTTGGGATACGCATCACTAACGGTCACAGCCCAGAAGGAGGGATTGGTATGGTATTTCGGCGATCTGGCAGGGCTGGATTTCCGGCCAGGTTATCCTGTTCCCCTGTCCGATGGGGCATTATCCACCATTGAAGGATGCGCTACCATTTCGGACAGTGAGGGTCAATTGCTTTTCTACACCGACGGGATCACCGTGTTCAACAGGAAGCATCAGGTGATGCAGGGAGGCACGGGGCTTTTCGGGGATCCATCCGGAATACATTATTTCTGATGTGGGACTTTCGCATCATGACAGTATCAACAACGGCAAGGGCACCATGAAGGTTGCACCGGGCGGGGAGAAACTGGCCGTGGCCATGCAGGAAGCGGGGCTTGTCCAGGTCTTCGATTTCAATGATTCCACGGGTGTGATCTCCAACCCCGTCACCTTACCGGGGGTCGTTTCCGCATATGGAATAGAGTTCTCAAGGGATACGCGTTTCCTTTCGGTGCACCTTCCGAACGCCTTTACGCCTGATGGCAACGGTATCAACGACCTGTTCATGGCAAAAGCTACTTACGATGTAAATATCCGTTTCATCATGCACGTTTTCAACAGGTGGGGCGAAACGGTTTTTGAATCGACAGACATAAGCAAAGGCTGGGACGGCAACTTCCGCGGTATTCCATGCCCGACAGATGTTTATATCTGGACGGCGGATGTGGACCCGGAGGAGGTCAATGCCTTTTTCACCGGTCCGTTCCGCCAGTCCTGCAACGTAACCCTGATCCGTTAGACGCGCGATCCCTGGAATTTCCTGCAACGGGGAACTTTTGCATTTGCATGTGAAGGTTGAACAATACATCCGTGCAGTTGTTGAAAGGTAAAAGCACTACCCATGGCAGCAGAAAGCAAGAACATTCAGTTGGGTTTCACAGCCCCCGGATTTCGGCTCAAAGATGTAACCAGCGATCGCATCCGCACGCTTGACGAAATGAAGTCCGCCAAAGCAACGGTCATCATGTTCATCTGCAACCATTGCCCGTATGTGAAGCATGTGGTCAACGGCATCGTGAAACTTGCCGATGACTACCTTCCCAGAGGGGTATCCTTCATCGCTGTAAATTCAAACGACGTGGAGAAATATCCCGAGGATTCGCCGGAAAAGATGATGGAATTTGCCCGGGCACACGGATTCCGGTTCCCTTACCTTTTCGATGAGACCCAGGAAGCGGCCCGTGCCTATGATGCCGCCTGCACACCCGATTTCTATGTTTTCAACCGGGAGATGAAATGTGTCTATCATGGCCAGATGGACAATGCCCGGCCAGGCAACAATGCAGAGGTCACAGGCAGCGACCTGAGGGCTGCTCTGGATCACATACTGGCCGGCAGGGAGGTCCCGGCAGACCAGAAAGTCAGTATCGGGTGCAGCATCAAGCGGAAATAAGAATCCCAAAACCAGGAAAGTCTGATCAAGGAGGGGTCATTTGATTGACACTTTCCGTTTACGGTCATTTGAAAAAATCCGGGAAAAGGGCTGAACGGCTGGAGCAGTAAAGAGATGTTGATTGGAACAGGAATTTTCATTATTATTGTAAATTGTTAGTAATGAAAGTCGCACGATCCATCCATCCACTAAAAATATTGTCATGAAACGCATCAAAAGAACTGCCATCATCGCCCTTTTTCTGGCCTGGGCGGCCATCCAGAGCGGCTGCATCGGCTCATTCAGGCTGACGACCAACCTGTATGATTGGAACCGGAATGTAGGCGGCAAAGCGGCACAGGAACTGGTATTCCTGGCATTCATCATTCTTCCGGTTTACGGAGTCACAACCTTCATTGACGCAGTGATCCTGAACACGATCGAATTCTGGGGCGGGGCCAACCCGGTATCCATGAATGAAGGTGAATCCGATGTGCAGATCGTTCAGAGCGGTGAAGAAACCTACCGTATAACGGCCACAAAACATTGTTACCATCTGGAAGCGCTGGCAGGAGAGCGGGCGGGTGATTCCTGCGATCTGGTCTGGAGTCCTGAGGAACAGGCATGGTACATGGAATACCATGGAGACCGCAGCAAGCTGGCCTGTCTGGGAGCAGATGGCATGCTCATGACCTTTTTCAGGCCTGACGGCAGGCAGATCAATGTGAATCCAGGTATGGTCAGCCGGAGTGCGATTGAGGCTGCGATACATCTCGAGACAGTCACCTTGCCGGCGCTGTAACCGGTTCAATGCTCCGGTCCCTCTCAATCCGTATTCCGATATCGGCGATCCCCTGCAGGGCAGTGTCACGCATGGCTTGCTGCAGCGTGAATGTGTAAGTGCCGGCTGAGGGAAAGATCACATCCCTTTTCAGGAGCACCTGCAGATTCCTGACATTTCCCATTCCCGATCCGAGCCATCGGCCATCCGGGGATGCCAGTATACATTCCACCGTATCACGGGATCTTTTTCCGTCCGGATAACGGATCCCTATGAAAAGGAAAAGGTTGCTGTAACGGTAGGATGTGGTGTTCCTGATGTTGATGTAAAACATATGGGGAAAGAGAGTGTCCCTGATCTCTGTTGTAAAAGAGACAGGTTGATCAGGATACCATATTTCACCGGATATGTGTTGGTATTCTTCATACATCCTGCCGGAATGACAGGCAGGCAGCAGGAGGCAGGCGAACAGAATGGGAATGAAGACCCGGGCCGGATCTGGTAATGCCCTGCGATACCGGTTATATAATGAGATCTTCATCAAAACGGCGGAGGTCTTCTTCGTCTGCCTGTACTCCCCAGTCGGTCTTTTGCTCTTTCTTCTCCGAGAAATCCTCCAGCTGTTCGGGGATATTGCCCGCGCGGTTCATCTTTATGATATCCCATGCTTTGGCGACAGGGATAGCCATCATGCTGGCGGAATCGGACAGATAGGAATACCAGGCGATGCCTTTGAAAACATCCGCTTTCTGGAATTCCGCATCCCCTTTCCGGGTCTTCAGGATGATCTTTGAGTCCGGGAATTCCTTCAGGGCTTCCTGGTAAATATCGTTTTCGAAGTTCAGGCAACATTTCAGTTTACTGCACTGTCCGGCCAGTTTCTGGGGATTCAGGCTAAGTTGCTGGATACGTGCATTATTGGTGGACACCGATTTGAAGCGGGTGAGCCATGTAACACAGCAGAGTTCCCTGCCGCATGAACCGATGCCACCCAGACGTGCGGCCTCCTGTCGTGCACCGATCTGCTTCATTTCAATACGAACCCGGAACTGCTCGGCAAGGACTTTGATCAGTTCCCTGAAATCCACGCGTTCATCAGCGGTATAGTAGAATATCGCCTTGGTCTGATCTCCCTGGTATTCCACATCATTCAGCTTCATCCTGAGCCCAAGGTCCTTAATGATCCCACGTGTTTTAAGCATCGTCTGGTCCTCGCGCCTCACTGCATTCACCCACTTCTCAATATCCACTACACGTGCATGGCGATAGACACGTTTCATATCCCCGACAGGGACGTCGAAGGCCTTTTTCCGCATCTGAAGCCTGACCACCTCGCCGGTCAGCGTAACGATTCCGATATCATGTCCGGGAGTAGATTCGACTGCTACCAAATCCCCCACAAGAAGCTTCATCCCTTTCGGTGATTTAAAGAAATCCTTTTTGCTGTTTTTAAACCTGACCTCCACGAAATCAAGGCTTTCACTATCGACAGGCAGGCGGATTTCCTTAAGCCAGTCCATGGCATCCAGCTTGACACTGCTGGAATGATATCTGAACTCTGTGGGTTGTTCTGAGGGTTCACCGCTGCAGCCCCGCGAAAAAAAAGGATTGTCATTCCAACCACACCGGTTTTTATTCATTTCAACTCCAATTTTGTGCAAATGTATCCCAAATTGCGAACATCTGCCAAAAAAAACAGTTATCCGCCCAATGATCCCTTGTCAGGATAAACAGTTCCCCTGGTCATTTGAACGACAATTTCAGATGGCGGATTGGGGTTGATGTTATCAGAATACAGCACCTCTTCCGGATCACAGGGATTTCATCACCCACTTACTTCATGCAGGATATTTCCAATTTTAAGTGTCAGGTCAGTAAAGAGGATACCGGGATTTGCATTCCTTTCAACATGATGGATGGCCATTTGTACCTCTTGGGACAAGTGTGAAACATTTCCCGGGTGGACAAACTTCCTGAACTTTGACAGGAATTCCGTTTCCGAAGGTGACAACCTGACGACAGAGTCACCGGCTGCATGCAGGAGGAAGCTGTTCCTGAATACTTCGAGGGTATACTCCAGCAGGCTTTTTTGTCTTTCCCTTCCGAGTGCCGATATCTCCTGCACGAAATCCAGTATCTTTCTCACATTCCTGCTGTATGAGAGCCTCATCCACCGCTCGAACATCTCCTGATAGGGTTCCCCGGCCGTCTCCATTGAGGATCTGAGCACTGCCTCCCGGACATTTCCGCCGGCCTGGTCTGCGATGTTCCAGGCCTGCTGATCGGACAGTCCATGCACAGATTTGAGGAATGATGACAGGTCGGTTGTGGCCACCCTGGGAAACTTCATTTCCTGTGTCCGGGAAAGAATGGTGCTGATCACGAGTTCAGGATGCTCTGAAATCAGAATAAACAGGGTACTGTCGGGAGGCTCCTCCAGAATTTTGAGCAACCGGGGAGCGGCCTGGTGAAAGAGCTTTTCGATCATCCATACAACCATCACCTTATAATTCCCTTCATAGCTTGTGTAATTCAGCAAACGGATGATTTCCTGGCAGTCCTCCGTATTGATATAAGCCTGTTTCCGGTCAATACCCGAATGGTCATACCAGTCGTGAAGGTTGATGTATGCTTTCTGCTTCAGGAGCAGTTCCCGCCATTTGTGGATGAAGTAGCGGCTTGCAGGATCTTCCACCTCCCTGGTGGAAGTTACGGGAAAGATAAAATGAAGGTCGGGGTGCACCAGTTTATTGTATTTGATACAAGAGGGACACACCCCGCAACTGTCTCCATCAGACCTTGCGGTACAGTTGAGATACTGCCCGTAAGCCAGTGCCGTGGCCAGCTTACCGCTGCCTTCCGGCCCCGTAAAAAGCTGTGCATGAGGCACCCTTCCGGACCGGATGGTGTTCAGCAACCGTTCCTTCACCTGTTTCTGGCCGACAACATCTGAAAACTTCATCCTTATCTGCTTAACAGGTACAATGCGAATTCAACAGACTTCCGATGGAAATGTGACTTCATTCAACCCGCCGGTCTTTCTGCAACCGAAACCGGAACGGGTGAGGAATATTTTCCATACCGGCAGAATGTATTACGGGATGATCAGGCTGCCGCTTTTCCGGTAGCTTCCCGCAACCAGGCGGTACACAAAAACACCTTTCGTCAGTTTCCTGCCCGCTTCATCACAAGCATCCCAGAATATCTTCCCATCTCCCTGCATCCATTCATTTGCCAGCAGGTTCCTGACCAGGTTCCCGTTGGCGGAAAAAACATCAAGATTTACCTGAACCCGCACAGGAATATGAAATGAAAATGTGAAACCTTCACGGGAGGGGTTCGGGAAAACCACTGCATCCAATTCCCTACGGGAGGTTGCATGGCCAGGTATGCCCAATCCGATGAGAGGCGTTTCAAGCTTCTTGTCGGTATAGATATGGCTTTCGCCGGGCTGCAGTGTCAGTATTTCAGTGGTGGTGGACACGGTGATGGAATCTCCGCTGAAATAATCGTACCATTTGCCAGGGTGCTGAAAACCCGAAATGATCTCTTTTTCCACCACATCAAAATTTCCCAGGATGGTCACGTTCATATCCGGGTGGTTCAGATTGATGCGTTTTACAGCTCCAGATACGGCGAGGGTAAAGTCTTCAGTCCGGAAGGCAGGTTCGTTCACTTTAAGCCGGATCAGTTCAGCATAGAAATCATGGAGGTACTTTCTCCGGGCATCCTGGTAATAATCCCACCGGATGGGTTTCGGGCCGGTTCGGCCGTTGAAGTCTATCGTATAATCGTAACCCATTTCACCGAACTGCCAGATCATCTTCGGTCCCGGTATGGTAAAGAAGAAGCTTGCGGCCAGTTGCATCCGCCTGAGGGCCAGGGTGGTGTCACGTGTATCGTGTGAGGGATTGCTGAAGTTGCCGTAGACATAGTTTTTATACATCAGCCGTTCTTCATCATGGCTTTCCATATAGGTTACCAGATGCGGGTCATCCCAACCCCTGGCTTCATAGGAACCCCAGGTGAGATCCGATCCTCCCGTCCAGCCCATGGCGGCATCCGAATACTCGGAGTTCATTTTGCCCCAGGTCATCATACCATAATCAGCCAGGATCTTCTCCTCGCTGTTATCGGCGAAATGCTCCAGGATCACATAGGCATCAGGGTTAACCGCCCATACCGTGTCTGCATAGGCTTTCAGGATACTCACCCTGGTCGGGTCATACTGGCCCCACAATCCGGTGTTTCCCAGTGTATTGGTCTGGGTGAAACCCTTTGAGAGATCGAAACGGTAGCCATCGACACGATACTCTTCCAGCCAGTATCTGAGCGCCCTGCCGATATACTTCCGTGTAGCGAGGCTTTCATGGTTCATGTCATAGCCGACATTAAAATCGTGCTTCGGAACAGGATTGTAATAGGGGCTGTTCTGGGCAGGCCGGTTGTTCTCTGCATCCCAGTATAGTTTCACATAAGGCGAAGTGCCGAACGAATGGTTGTAAACCACATCGAGTATTACTGCAATTCCTTCAGAATGGCATACATCAATGAAATGCTTGAGATCACTGGCGGGGCCGTAATACTTATCCGGTGCAAAATAGTAATTGGGATTATATCCCCAGCTGATATTTCCCTCGAATTCGTTTACAGGCATTAGTTCAATAGCATTGATACCCAGATTCTTAAGATACCCAAGAGTGTCGATGAGCGATTGCCAGGTATGTTCTTCCGTGAAATCCCTCAGCAACAGTTCATAGATCACCAGATCGGTCACATCGGGAGGTGTAAAATTCTGTACCGCCCAGTTGTAGGATTCCTGTTCCGTCTGCAGGACAGTAGCCACACCGGTTGTTTTACCGAAGGGATAAGGCAGGATACCCGGGTAGGTCTCCCCGCCGATCCATTTATCATTCCAGGGATCGCTCACTTTTGTGGCATAAGGATCGCCGATCCGGATCTCACCGTCCACCCAGTACTGGAAAATATACTCCTTTCCCGGTTCGAGGTCATCGAGCTGGACCCAGTAACGGTAACCGTCGGAAGTGCGGTACATATAGTTGGAGGAATCCACTTCCCAGTCACTGAAGTCTCCGATGGCAAAGGCATATTCATGGTAAGGCGCGTACAGGGAGAGTATCACGGTCTGGTCATCAAGATAGTTAATTCCGTCAATGATGTCTGCCGGGGGGTCCTGAACAACGACGGGCTTCCTGACGTAGTAATAAAACGAATCGGCCACCCATCCTGTATCATTGCTGGCTTCCACCCTCACCCAGTACTTTCCGTAATCGAACGCAATAAGGGTATCGGATATCTCATCCGTGCCGTTCACCTGCTGGATCAGGGTGTTGTTGACGAAGAGGGCAAGTGTATCGGCAAAAGAGGCCTTTGCCACAACCTCAATAGTGTCATTCAGTTCAACCAGAAGGGATTCTTCGGGTTTGGAGAAATAGACATTCAGACCTGGTTCAAAAAGGTCAATAAAAATATCTCCTCCATCGGATGTTTTCCCTTCGAGCCACTGCCCGTTGACCTGTTCGGAGCTTCTGAACACAAAGGCCATCTGCAGGATGTCCTCACCGGCAGGCACCCCATAGTAATCGATGATGCTGGGGCCGATCTCGAGTTCATAAAGGTCGGTTCCGATCCGGTTCAGTTTGGTATCGGGGGTGTTCTGGCCCCATTGGGTCTTGACATATTTCCAGTCGGACGGTGTGGTGCTGAATTCGGTGATCACGCCCGTATGGGCATATACATCCCCGGTATAACCTGCCAGACCGCCGCTGCCCTGTGTGGCATCAAAGGTTAGGGTTACCGGCATGCTTGTTACCGGGAAAGGTGGTTCCGTTGTAACGATCTGCGCGGAAAGGATGATGGGGATTATCGCTGAAATGAAGAATGAGCATATTTTTGTTATCATGGTCAGATAAATAATAAATCATTAATTATTGATAATCAGTGTAATATATGGTAAAAAATATCCCTCCATGAGGGTAGTCAATGATTGAACTGATTGACACAGATTAATCAAGTTTATGGGAGGGCAAAAATAGTACCATTTTTCACAATATAAAAAGCCCGGTTTATGGCCGGGCTTTCCATTCATCAGAAAAGTGCTAATTTTTAATGATCTTAAATGTTCTGGATGAGTTGTCCTTACTTACGATCACAACGAAATATATTCCCGGGTTCCAGTTTGAAGTGCTGACAGTGAACTGGTCACTATGAAGTTTTTCGAGCGATTCAACTTCCTGTCCAAGAATATTATGCACATTGACAACGGTAAGGTTTCCTGCATTTTCAAAATAAAGGTTATTCTGAACGGGATTGGGAAAGATGGTCACCTCATCGAGTGTAATTTTACCCAATCCGGCAGTACCAACCTGATAAGAAACGACTGACACTTGAAGACCGGTGTCTGGCCAAATGGTAGAAACCGGTGTAACCTCAAACACCAGGTACTTTCCTTCATCGTCAGTGGCCACGTCATAGGTAATTGATGTGGCACCTGTAATGGCCACCTTGTCGCTGCCATCCGGTTCAAGGGCGATATACCACTGGTAAAGTGAAGTGCCTTCCGGATCGCCGTTGGGATCGAAATAGGTGTATACACCGGTTATGGTGTTACCCGGATCCACCGCGCCGTCGATAGAAAGTTCGTACGCATAGGGGGCATAGGGTTCTGCGATGATGTTGTACACTACCTGCACCAGGTTCTGTACGCCACCGGTGGTGTCCTGGGCGGTGAACTGCCGGTTGGGTCCTCCCGATGGAAACTCGGAAGTGGCCCAGTCGCCATTCATTCTGAACTTGAATTCAATGAAGGGGAAGGCAGTATCGATCAGCATGTTGATCGTGTAAACCCCTGCAGGAGTCCAGTCGCGGTCGAACAGCACGCTATGGCCACCCCATCCGTTCATGCTGCCTGCAATATCGAGGTAGTCGGTGCCGGGGACAAAATTTCCTGCTGTGATCTCGGTGTTCATGTCCACCTCGAAGGTGACAGGCCAGGTGTTCGGATTGTAATCATTGTAGACATGATCCAGGGTGAGCGGGTAGTCGGTCGCCCAGGTCATCCTGTTGGGACCGCCGTTCGGAAATTCAGATGTATTCCAGTCGCCGTTGATGCGGAACTTGTATTCAACGACACTGTTGGCATCCACGGAATATGTGATGGAGAAGACATTATCGCCGATATCCGTCATGGGTTCGGAACCGCTCCATCCGTTTATGGTGCCGGCAATATCCACAAAATCAGCCGGCGGATCGAACAGACCCTGGTCCATCCAGTAAGTCATATCGACATTGAAGGTGATCTGTCCCAGGGCTTCATCATTCCACCAGACATCAATGGTCACCGTGCCGGCCACCGCCGTGAACTGACGCTGTACCGTTTCATACTGATCGGCATTGATCCTGAATTTGAACTGATAAAGGGTTCCCTCTGTAAATCCTTCCTCAACCAGCACTTCGTAGATCTTGTCCTGGTCGAAATCGACGAGCTCGGTGACTCCCACGTCGGTGATATCCACATACAAGGCATCGCTGACCGGGTCGAAATTACCGTCATTGATCATCTTGGTCATGTTGCAGATGAACTTAGCCTTGGGGGTTCCGGCCTCATAGTTCAGGGGGATGAAGAAATCCTTGCATCCGCCGTTGACCAGGTCGAAGTCACGGCCGTCCTGGTCCCAGTTGGTCCCATTGTTGAACACGGCACAGATCTGCGTTACCACAGTGCCTTCCTCGATATTATAGTAGGCTGCGGCCGATGGTGAAAAGGTGATGGAGTATTTGCCGTCGCCTGTAGGTTCCAGGGTGGTTGCCTGACCGTTGGCGCCGGTGCTGTTGAACTCGATCACATTTTGCCAGTTTAATCCTGATATCAGTGTGACGCCGGAGTGAATGGCAACCGAAGGAAGACCGGTAAGGGGGGCATTCAAATAACATGCTTCTGCCGGATCAAAGATAAGGGTCAGCTCATCGAAGATGGTGGCATCCGGCGGCTCGATGGTAATGGCCGCTGGCATCTGCGCATAAACGCCGGAGGCTGCCCACATGACCGCCAGGGTCATGACCAGCCTGCCCAAATGGTTTGAAATCGTTCTCTTCATATTGCTTTGCTTTAAAAGTGATTGAAATAATGATTAATTGCTAACTTTGCATCTCATACCAATTAAAACCCAAAAGCCTGATTACATGATGGATGATCATTCTTTCAGTTTTGGATTATGATACACAAAGATAACCAAATAATTAGTATTTATGAAAAAATCGCTGCTTTTATTCACCCTGGTGATCATGGGCACAACCCTTGCCGCCCAGATCGCATTCGGTCCACGAGTGGGTTATAACATGTCGTTCTGGCCCAGGTATTACGATGGATTCGATAAAAAGGAGGCAGGCGGGATTTTCGGCGGCCTTGCACTGACTCTGGAAATCAGGGACAAGCTGATCAACAGTTATTCCAGGCGAAATCCCGTTTCACTTCGTTCTGAGCTCTATTACCAGAAATCGGGAATGCAATATTCGCATGTGTCGGGGAATTACAGTTTTGACCTGAGTATGGATTATGTCCATCTGCCCCTGATGCTGGAATATGGATTCGAAGCTGCGCAGAATCTATTTCTGAGAGTGACGGGAGGTTGTTATACAGGTGTCTGGGCCTCCGGGAAATGGACCTTCGGAGAGATGATCGACGACTACAATCCCCTGCCGAAACACTGGACCTATGAGGAAGAGATCGAATTCGACCAGCGTTTCCAGAATACCTGGGAATGGGGTGTCAATGCGGGAATCGGTATTGAGTATCGTTCGGGTGCCCATGGATTCGGGGCGGATTTCCAGAGGGTCTGGGCGCTCACCAGTCCGTTCAATGAGGACACCGATATCAGGAACCAGTCCAGTCAGATATCGGCCAGCTACCTCTATTATTTCTGATGGTTATAAGAAATTAACAACAAGAAGAATATGAAACAGGCGATACGATTCATTTGGCTTTTCCTGTTCAGTACAGTGGTGATGGCGGCGGTGGGACAGACCACCGGAACCCTCACCGGTACGGTAACGGATGAACAAACAGGCGAAACGCTTCCGGGTGCCAACGTGGTCATTCAGGGCACCACCATCGGGACGGCAACGGACATCAACGGCACATACACCATTCCCGGTGTTCCTGCCGGAGAACATGTGGTGATGGCTTCTTTTATAGGATTCCAGGATGTCACGAAAAAAGTGACCATTGTTGCAGGCGAGACCTTAACCGTCGGCTTCGTACTGTCGGAGGACATGATGATGCTGGACGAAATGGTTGTGATCGGTTACGGCACGAAGCGGAAAAGGGATATCACCAGTTCGATCTCGAAAGTGCCCGTTGAGGAGATCAGGAACATTCCCACCACCTCTTTCGAGTCGACGCTTCAGGGCAAGGCGGCGGGTGTACAGGTGACACAGGACAACGGTCTGGCCGGCGGTTCGGTGACCATCCGTGTCAGGGGTACCGGATCGGTCATGTCAAGCAGCGAACCACTCTATGTGCTCGACGGTGTCCCCATCATCACCGGACGGTACACCACTACCAGCGGTTACCCGGACCGGTCCAACGCCCTGAGCCTGATCAATCCGGAAGATATCGAGTCGATCGAGATACTCAAGGACGCAGCTGCACAGGCCATCTACGGCGCCCGTGGCGCAAACGGGGTGGTACTGATCACGACCAAAAAGGGTAAGGAAGGGGAAACCAAGTACGACTTCAACTTCTCATCAGGCTTCTCGCAGGTGACCAACAAACTGGACATCCTGAACGGTTCGGAATACCTGATGCTGGCCAAGGAAGCCTGGAACAACTCCGGTGAAGGCACCGAACGCGGATTCTACGAACAGCTTCCTTACGGCATCTACAATACCAATCTGTTGTATGAAGGCAACTACAGCGATTTCACCGAGGAACAGATCGAGGAGACTTACCAGGCGAACAAAAAGATCATTGACAACACCCACACCGACTGGGTCGACCACATGCTCCGCACGGGCTACCAGCACAACGCCAGTCTGTCGGCCAGCGGTGGCAACCAGCGTCTGACATATTATGTGGGTGGTTCATACAGCAACACCAGCGGTGTCATCATCGGCAACGATTTCGAGAGGATCAGCGGCCGTACCAACCTGGAGATCAAAGCCACGAAAAAGCTGAAATTCGGAATGAACCTGGGTGTGACGGGCAGCCAGTTCGTGAATGTACCTACCGGGTGGGCCGGCGGACTTGGAACAGCCCAAAGCCGTTCGCTGCCTGTCATGCCGGTATACAATGCCGATGGCAGTTACTTCGCGCCGCGCAGCGGCGTCAATGTGGTGGCCGATTATGAGGACAGGAAATACAAAGCCTACAGCACGTCGATGCTCACCAACATCTATGCGGATTACCAGTTCCACCCGGGATTCAACTACCGGCTCGATTTCGGTCTCAACAATCTCTACCAGCGGGAGCGGAAGTATGAGGGCACTATCACCCGCGAAGAGGCCAACGCCACCGACCGGAGGCTGACGGTAAACAACTGGAATGTGAGTAATACGCTTGGCTACAACAAGACATTCAACGACATCCACCGTGTCACGGCCATGACCGGGATGTCATACGAACGCAACGGCCAGTATGGTGTCGAGTTCAACGGAAGGGACTTCCCGAACCCCTCGCTGGAAAATCCGACCAACTCGAACCAGGACAAGCAGTTCCCCTCGGCATGGCAGGAGGACTATGCATTCCTCTCCTTCTTCGGCAGGGCGGAATATGCCTTCAGGGAACGGTATATCGTATCGGCCAGTGTGCGCCACGACGGAAGCTCCCGGTTCGGCCCGGACCAGAAATGGGGTACCTTCCCCTCGGCCACCGTGGGCTGGATCCTTACGGAAGAGCCCTTCATGGACAACATCTCCGTGCTGAGCTTCTTCAAGCTGAGAGGCAGCTGGGGCATCACCGGAAACTCGGAAATAGGCAACTACCGTTATGTGGGACTTTACTACACCACGCAATATAACGGTGAATCGGGCATCGGACTGCAACAGATACCCAATCCCGAGCTGCACTGGGAGGTCTCCAACCAGTATGACATCGGTATCGATTTCGGTCTCTGGGAAGGAAGGGTGGCAGGCGGCATGGACTATTATCTTACACAATCGGAAGATCTTCTGCTGCTCAAGCAGATACCCCTGACCACCGGGGCCCGTTCCTATACAGCCAACCTGGGAGAGATCAAGAACCAGGGATTCGAGCTCTTCCTGAACAGCAAGAACCTGGTCAGGAAATTCAAATGGAACACCGACATCAACCTGGCCACCAACAGGAATGAGATCATCAACCTGGAAGGGCAGATCATATCGGGGCTGGATGTCGGAGGCAACTATGGCAACAACTTCGCGCAGGAAGGTCATCCCATCGGGGCCTGGAGGCTGGTGGAATGGTATGGTGTGGATCCCGGGACCGGGGTGGACCTCTTTGTTTTGAATGACGGCAGCATCGCACCCTGGGACGACACCGATCCCGAGTTCTTCGACAAGCACTCCAAGGTGACCGGCAATCCGTATCCTGATTTCTTCGGAGGCGTGAACAACTACTTAGAGTATGCAGGATTCGACCTCGGCATTTACTTCACCTTCGTGGTCGGCAACGAGGTTTACCGCGATGACGGCAAGTTCTTTGAGGGCGGTAACCTGGGCAGTAACTGGAACCAGATGGCCACGATCCTCGACCGCTGGCAGAACCCGGGCGATGTGACCGACCAGTCGAAGCTTCTCTGGAACAGCAATGTCTCCACCATCAATTCCACGAAGTATCTGGATGACGGTTCCTATCTGAGGCTCAAGAGCCTCACCTTCGGCTACACGCTGCCCCCTGAAAAGACCAGGAAGCTGAAGATGGAACGGGTGCGCATCTATTTCACGGCCTCCAACCTGTGGACCATCACCAATTACAAGGGCTGGGATCCCGAGGTGAACAGGGACTACAACTATGCATCCAACGTGACCCAGAGCGTCACATACCTGAGTCCCCCGCAGGCGAAAACGTTTAATGTTGGCCTCAGTCTTAACTTCTAACACGGAAAGGAGCGAATCATGAAATTCAAAACGACATATATCGCAGCGTTGGTCCTTCTGACAAGTCTCCTGTTCACTTCATGTGAAAAATGGATTGACTTTGAACCGACCACCTCCATCAACAGCGACAACGCGCTGACCTCCACACAGGGTCTTCAGACGGCCCTGATCGGATGCTACGACCGCATGCAGTCGGGCGACCTCTTCGGAGGGTATCTCTACGTCTCCGGCGACATGCTGGGCTTCAACGTGAAGAAATCCGGGGAGTATGCACTGGTTTACGAAGAAATACAGATGATGAACCGCAACATGTCGCCCGACAACCGCATCGTGAACAGCATGTGGGAGCAAGCTTTCTGGACGATCAATCAGGCCAACACGATACTGCAGGCCATTCCGGAGGTGAAGGATGCGGATATCGAGGCCAACCGTGACCGGATCCGTGGGGAATGCCTCTTCATCCGCGGGCTGGTATATTTCGAGATCATGCGGTACTGGGGCAATCCCAACACAGGCGAAGCGGTGCCTTTGCTCACCGAGCCGACCGGCATTGAGGGAAAGCCCTCGCGTGCCACCATCGAACAGGTCTACAGCCAGGTGATCGCCGACCTGACCGAGGCGGCCGGCCTGCTGCCCGAGAACAACAACCGCCGGGCTACGAGTAAGGCAGCGAAAGCAATTCTTGCAAGAGTTTATTTCTACCACAAGGATTACGAAAATGCCAGGCTTATGGCTTCAGAAATTCTACCAATTGATCCATCAACAACTCAAACTGATGGCTTGCAGGATGATGTCACCAATATTTACCATTCTGATCCCACAGATGAGACCATCTTCGCCATCATGGGCAACACGGCCGACCGGACGGCAGGCACCCTCAACGGATGCTTCCGCAAGGCCAGCTCGGCCAAGTTCAGCCCGGAGAACACGCTGATCAAGGCCTTCATCTTCACCACCGGCCATCCCGACTCAGTGGACCAGCGCTATGAAAAGCTCTTCACCTCCATCGAGGGAAAGATATTCACCACCAAGTTCGACGACCTCGACATGAGCGTGCCGGTGATCCGGCTGGCCGAACTCTACCTGATCCGGGGCGAATCCAGGCTGAATGAAGGCGACGTGAACGGCGCCCGTGAAGACATCAACGTGGTACGTACCCGTGCCGGGATCAAACCCATCGAAGGTACACCCACCTACAACGATTTCTATTATGAACGGTTCAAGGAGCTTTTCTATGAAGGCGATTATTTCCACAATGTGAAGCGTCTGGAGCGCACTTTCGTGAATCCCGACCCGAATGTTTCGGAGGAGATACCCTGGAACTCCAGGTCGCTACTCTTCCCGATCCCTCAGAGGGAGATCGATGTCAACCCGAAGCTGACGCAGAACTGATGGAACCCTGTACCCACCCACGGGTTGGCTTCCAGCCAACCCGTGGGTTATTTGTTTTCCTCATCGCCCTCCTCTTCATCCCGGTCTCCTGCCAGCGGCAGCGGACGGGTGTCTCGTCAGGCCCTGATCTGACCCAAAGAACTTACTATGAGATCTTCGTGCAGTCCTTTGCCGATTCAGATGGTGACGGCATCGGCGATATCCAAGGGCTGACCAACAAGCTGGAGGGGATCCGGGATATGGGCATCGGGGGCATCTGGCTGATGCCCGTGCATCCCTCCCCCTCCTATCACAAGTATGATGTGACCGATTATTACGGCATTCATCCGGATTACGGCACCATGGAGGATTTCAGGGAGATGCTGGAGGAGGCCCATTCAAGGGGTATCGCCGTGATCATCGACCTGGTGGTGAACCATACCTCAGACCGGCATCCCTGGTTCACGGAAGCCGCCAGGGGTGCGGACAATCCATACCGCGACCATTATGTCTGGACGGAAGACACCAACCTCATTACACGGGAGCCGGAACACTGGCATACAGTGCCGGGTGACACCTCCGGACTGAAGTATTATGGCTTTTTCTGGCACGGAATGCCTGATCTGAATTTCAGCCATCCCGGCGTCAGGGAGGAGATCAAAAAGATCGGCCGGTTCTGGCTGGAGGATGTGGGCGTGGACGGTTTCCGTCTCGATGCGGCACATTACCTGTTCCCCGAGGATGACAAAGAGAAGAACCATGCCTGGTGGAGGGAGTTCAGGGAAGCGATGGACGGAACCGGAAGAAGATATTTCATGGTGGGCGAGGTCTGGGGCAGCCGAAACATCATTGCACCTTACCTCAGCAAGGGGTTGCACGCCTGCTTCAACTTCGACCTGGGATTCAGGATCATACACATCCTGCAACACGGAAAGGACACGGACCTCGCTTCATGGCTGGCCGGGACCAGGGAAGTCTACAGCCAGGCTGACAACGGTTACGCAGATGCCATATTCCTCACCAACCATGACCAGGAGCGCATCATGAGCCGGTTGGACGGAAACCTTCAGAAAGCACGTGTGGCCGCCTCCCTCCTGCTCACCCTGCCCGGCATTCCCTTCATCTATTACGGAGAGGAACTGGGCATGCGTGGCAAGAAACCCGACGAGCAGATACGGGAACCCTACCTCTGGGGAGACAATGACCCGGCACAGACCTCGTGGGAGGAAGCGGTCTACAGCACACCGGCAACGGTTGCCCCGCTGGTACTTCAGGAAAAAGACGAAGCCTCGCTTTACTATCATTACCAGAAGCTCATTCATCTCAGGAATGAATATCCGGAGTTCAACAGCGGAACATTCACTCCCATAGAGTCCGGTGATCAGAGGCTGATCGCATTTTCAAGAAGCCATGAGGGGCACAGGGTTCTTGTCCTGCACAACGTCTCACAGGAGCCGGTCATTCCGGTATCGGAGCTGGCCCAAATGACCAGCGGGAAGGTCATCTTCTGCGATCCCCCCGATTCCAGGGATCAGATCAGGGACGGTGTCATTCAGCCATTGACGTCAGCAGTATTGAGAATCACCTATTAGACACCCGGGGCTATACAAACCGGATATCGTCCTTCTTGGTGGTTTTCTCACAGTAATGGCAACGCAGTTTCAGATCCTCCTTGTCCAGGACGTAGAACAGGGTGGGAATGTCCTGGTGGTTGGTGATGCAGTTGGGATTGAAGCACTTCACGATGCGGTTGATCCGGTCGGGTATCTCCACCTTCGACTTGTACACCACCGTGTAGTCCTTGATCACAATAAGTGTGGCCGTAGGTGCCACAAGCGCAATCTTATTGATCTCCTCGCTCTCGAAATACTTGTTGCCCACCTTGATGATCCCTTTCTTCCCGTATTTCTGGCTGTCGAGATTGGTACCGAACAGCACCTGGTGGTCGATCTGGTCAAGGTTCAGGATACGGATGACCTGAAAAAGGCTTTTAGGGGGGATATGGTCGATGACCGTTCCGTTCTCTATCGCCGAGACCTTGAGCTCTTTCCTGATACTCTGCTTCGCCATGAGCTTCGGATTTTGAATTTTGGATTATTTCATTGGAATGGCACCCAGAATGGCTGAGAGAATGGCCTGCCGCACATACACACCGTTCTGCATCTGCCGGTAATAATATGCCTTGGGATTATCGTCCACATCGGTATGGATCTCACTCACCCTGGGAAGCGGATGCAGAATGCGCAGGTTCTTCCGGGAATGATCCAATAAGGCATTGGTGAGGACATATGAATTCCTGACCCGCTCAAACTCCAGCGGATCGGCAAAACGCTCCTGCTGGATACGGGTCATGTACAGGATGTCGACCTTGCCGGCCACCTCCGCCAGATCGGTGTACTGGAAATATTCCAGGTTCCGCTCCTTGATGTAAAGCTTCACAGCACTGGGCAGTTTCAGCTCCGGCGGGGAGACCAGGTGAAAGGTGGTATTGTACTGTGTGAGCGCAATGACCAGTGAATGCACCGTACGTCCGTACTTCAAATCGCCCACAAAGGCTATGTTGAGGTTCTCCAGGGTCTTTTGCGTCTTGCGGATGGAATAGAGATCCAGCAGGCACTGGGTGGGATGCTGGTTGGAACCGTCACCTGCGTTGATCACGGGTACGGGCGACACTTCGCTGGCATATCGGGCGGATCCCTCCTGCGGGTGCCGCATCACAATGACATCGCAATAGTTGCTCACCGTCAGGATGGTATCCTTGAGACTTTCGCCCTTTTTGACGCTGGTGCTGGCTGCGTCGCTGAAACCGATCACCCGCGCACCCAAGCGGTTGGCGGCACTCTCAAAGCTCAGCCTCGTCCTTGTGGAAGGCTCGAAAAAGAGCGTGGACACAACAAAATGTTCCAGGATTTTCTGATTGGGTCGCTTCTCAAATTTTTCAGCTTCGTCCAGAATAAATAGGATCTCCTCCCTGCTGAAATCGCTGATGGAGATTAAGCTTCTGTTCTTCATCAAACTTCGGGATTAATGCGCCCCTAAAATTATCAAATTTTCCGCCTCAGGATGAGGTTGTGAATTCATTGTGAATAATTCTGTATTCGGAATTCTCGTTAACAAAAAAAGCCCCTGCACATAGCAGAGGCCTTGAAAAGAATATCCACATCCTGTTGATTACTTTTTAATCATTTTTTTGACGAGAAACTCATCAATCACATTTTCCAGTGTGGGATACCCGATCTCCTGAAGGTCATAATAGACGCGGGTGTTGGGTTTGTTGATCTTCACCACGCGGTTCAGGTCGATGGGGGTTCCGATGACCACGGAATCGCAGTCAGTTTTATTGATGGTAGCTTCAAGGTCCTTCAGTTGCTGGTCGCTGTACCCCATGGCAGGCAGGAGTGTGCCGATGTTGGGGTAGATGCGGAATGTCTCGGCCAGTTTTCCGACGGCAAAGGGTCTGGGATCGACCAGTTCCGTGGCTCCGAACTTACGTGCGGCGACCACGCCCGCCCCCAATTTCATTTCTCCGTGTGTCAGGGTGGGGCCGTCTTCGACCACCAGCACGCGTTTGCCCCGGATCACCTCCGGTTTGTCCACCATGATCGGAGAAGCTCCGTCGATGACGACGGCCCGGGGAGCCACCTTTGCGATGCTTTCCCGTACCTGCTGGATGCCCTCCGGGGAGGCGCTGTCCATCTTATTGATCACCACCACATCGGCGATACGCAGGGTGACCTCTCCCGGATAATAACCCAACTCATGACCCGGCCGGTGGGGATCTACGACGGTGATGCACAGATCGGGAGTGTAGAACGGAAAGTCATTGTTCCCGCCATCCCAGAGGATCACATCACACCCATCCGGGTCCTGTTCGGCAGCCCTGAGGATGGCCTCGTAATCCACTCCCGCGTAGATCACATTGCCTCTCACCACGTGGGGTTCATATTCCTCCATCTCCTCGATGGTGCACTTGTGCTTCTTCAGGTCTTCCAGGGTGGCGAAACGCTGCACCTTCTGGGCCGCCAGATCCCCGTATGGCATGGGATGCCGGATGGCCACCACCTTCAATCCTTTCTTCATCAGGTATTCAATAACCTTACGTGAGGTCTGGCTCTTACCGCAACCGGTTCTGACCGCACCCACGGCGATCACCGGCCTGGTGCTTTTCACCATCGTCTCGCCAGGGCCGAGCAGCATGAAATTGGCGCCGGCCGCATTCACAACGGCACTTATCTGCATCACCTTCTGGTAGGTCACATCGCTGTAAGCGAAAACACAATCATTGACATTATGGGCTTTGATCAGCTCCGGGAGCTCCTTCTCCGCATAGATGGGTATCCCGTCGGGATACATTTCCCCGGCCAGCACAGCAGGGTATTTTCTGCCATCAATATCCGGAATCTGCGCGGCCGTAAAGGCGACTACCCGGTAGTTCGCGTTGTTGCGGAAAAAGGTGTTGAAGTTGTGAAAATCCCTTCCCGCAGCCCCAATAATGATCACATTTCGCTTATCCATGTCTCTTTATTTTTATTTTTATTGATGAATGATGATTTTCAGCGACGGCCGGAAAAAATTTTTGCAAAGGTAAACCTTTAAGTATTCCTGTCAAGCCCGTCTGTGATTTTCACGTGGTTATTTATACTGACGGAAATCAGGTTTGCAAATTTAAACTGTCTGATTTCGTCAGTATACTCCGGGATCCGAAGAAGCCTGTAAAGAATGCCCTGGCATTGCTGCCCAGGGCCTGGATACGGTAACCACCTTCCTGTAGCACGAGGGTTGGGTGGTTCAGGTTTCCGATCATCCTGCCATTCTGTGTAAAATCACCAGAGGTGAGACCCCAGGTGCCGGTAGGATCGCTTTTCGCAGTATCCAGGCCGAGGGCAATCACCAGGAAATCGGGACCAAATCCCGACACTATCTCCAGTGCCCGGCCTAGGACTTTCCGGTATTCTTCCGGGCGGGTTTGCTCCGGTAAAGGGAAATTCACATTATAACCGTATCCTGCTCCCTCTCCCTTCTCCTCCCGGAATCCTGAGAAATAAGGGTATGCAAAGGAAGGATGGCCATGGATGGAAATGGTCAGCACATCATTCCGGTCATAAAAGATCTGTTGCTGGCCGTTGCCGTGGTGGAAATCGATGTCCAGGATCGCCACCCTTCCAAACCGGCTCAGGTAGTTGGCTGCGATGGCGCAATTGTTGAAGTAGCAGAAGCCTCCGAAGACGAATTTTTCAGCATGATGGCCCGGAGGCCGGGTCAGCACATATGCAGCCATGGTACCTCCCAGTATCTCGTCGGAGGCAGTCAGGACGCAATTCACCCCCCAGCGGGCAGCCAGGTAGGCATTCTGGTTGAGCGGAGTAAAGGTATCAATGCAATAGTAACCTGCTCTTACCGACAGCTCCTTCGGCGGACGGGCAGCATTCCGGATCGGGAAAACATAGGGATACACCGACTTCCCCGGCGGAAGGTTGCGGCATACCCTTTTGAAATAACTGACATAACCGGAATCGTGCACATCAAGAATGAACTTTTCCGGGTATTCCTTCACTTCCCCCAACCGGAACAATCCGGTTTTTTCCAGCTCCCTGCGGATCCCCGCCACCCTGACCGGGGATTCCACGTATCCCCTTTCCCTCACATGGTGGATCATGTGCTGATCATTGATAATCCAGAAGATCTTCCGTCTTTCAGGCAGAGTGGTTCTTACATTGAGGGCTTCTTCCTTTTTTCTGTAACGGAACGGCCTGAGCCTTACCGGGTCCTCCCGGATGCTGTTGACCACTTTGCTGATGTATTCCACCGGACAGTAGTCTCTGTATTTCCGTTCCAGTATGGCCCTGACCACTTTCCGGGCGGTTTTTCCGGGAATGGAATCCCTTACCCCCAGGCCGTCGAACACAAGATACGGTGGGCCGTCGTCTTCGGGCTTCACCGGAGTCTCATACAGGGTATTTGCAATGGGTCGGGCGCCGTACCGCTCATAGAATGCCAGGCGCTTTTTGTTCTGGGTTATGGGGCCGGGATCCCTGTATAACGCCGGGTCGTCCGGAAGACACTCCAGGAAAATCCCAACGGAGCCCAGCGATTCAGCCTCCTCCCTCAGCCTTTCATAAAGAGATCCTCCTACGCCGGAAGATGTCTTCCCGGGAGTCACCGCCAGAAAGTCAAGAAAACAGATTTTCAGGTCAGGCATGTGGAGAAAGAGGGCAAATCCACGTATGGCTTCATTCAGGTCATCGGCAATAAACAAAATGGCCTGAAATTTATATTTGAGTGGATTGACCAGTTGCTCTTCCACCTCCTGTATCTTCTCCTCCCGAATATCGGGGAACTGCTCCCTGATGATCTGCCGAACCTTTTCCATGGCCCGGATATTGACATCCAGGTATGGATTCGAAATCTTACGGATTCTGAACATACAGAGTATTTTAAAAATATGATTCCAGTGATAAAGATATAACAACCCACCGTGTCCCACGGATGATCATTCCACTCTCATAGCCAATCAGAAAATTCATCTGGTATCGGGTCATTATTTCTATATCTCCCGCCTTGTTTATTTTTGTGCACCATGAGCGCGCCTGATTTCAAAAGCATCATAGCCGGAACCATCGCTGAGGCCATTTCTGAAGTATATAGCGGGCAGGTGGATATTTCCGCTGTCTCACTGGAAAACACCCACCCTGGATTTGAGGGTGATTTTACCCTGGTGGTCTTTCCGTTACTGAGATTTTCCCGTAAACCGCCGGAAACCACTGCCGGTGAGATCGGCGATTATCTCCTGAGCCATCTCGATTTCATCGAAACGTTCCAGGTAATCAAAGGTTTTCTGAACATCACACTGAAGCCACAGGCCTGGCTGGAATTCTTTATGGCCCATGCCACGGATGACTCTTTCGGGTATTCAGAATACCAGGGCGATGCGCCTGTCGTGATCGAATACTCCTCACCCAACACGAACAAGCCGTTGCACCTGGGCCACATCCGGAACAACCTGCTGGGCTTTTCGCTTTCGCGCATCCTTCAAGCCACAGGATGGAAGGTGGTCCGGGTCAACCTGGTGAATGACCGGGGGATACACATCAGCAAATCGATGCTGGCCTGGAGCCTCTGGGGTGAGGGCGAAACACCGGAATCGGCAGGCATGAAGGGTGATCACCTGGTGGGAAAGTACTACGTGATGTTCGAGCAGGAGCAGCGCCGGCAGGTGGCAACACTCGTAGACCAGGGAGTTGATCCCGAAGAGGCTCCCCAGAAGACCTCGCTCATGCAGAGCGCCCGGGATATGCTGCGCCGCTGGGAACAGGGCGAGCCGGAAGTGGTGGAGCTCTGGAAAATGATGAACAGCTGGGTATATAAAGGCTTCGATGAAACCTACCGGAGGCTGGGCGTAGCATTCGATTATACCGATTATGAGTCGGAGACTTATCTGCGCGGAAAATCACTGGTGGACGAAGGTTTGGGCAAGGGTATTTTTAACAGGAGGGAGGACGGCTCTGTCTGGGCCGATCTGACCGCTGCCGGCATGGACGAGAAACTGCTGCTGCGCTCCGATGGCACCTCGGTATACATCACCCAGGACCTGGGAACGGCACAGCTGAGGCACGACCGCCTCCACCCGGACATGCTCATCTACGTGGTGGGCAATGAACAGATCTACCACTTCGATGTCCTGAAGCAGCTCCTGCGTATGCTGGGCCGCGGCTGGGCGGACGGCGTGCACCACCTCTCCTACGGGATGGTCGAGCTGCCGCACGGCCGGATGAAATCCCGCGAAGGCACCGTGGTGGATGCCGACGACCTGATGGACGAGATGACCCGCACCGCCCAAAAGACCGCGGAAGAGCTGGGCAAGCTGAAGGATTTTAGCAGCGAGGAGCTGAAGAACCTCTACCGGATGGTCGGCCTCGCCGCACTGAAATACTTCATCCTGAAGGTTGATCCCAAAAAAAACATGCTGTTCAATCCCGAGGAGTCGATCGACTTCGACGGCAACACCGGACCGTTCATCCAGTACACATATGCCCGGATCCGTTCCCTGTTCCGGAAAGCCGGAAAGGATGACGGGAACTTCCTGCAAGATGTCAATCCGGAGGTGATCGATCTGCTGCCTGTGGAACGGGAGATGCTCCACCTCATATACGACTTTCCGCAGACGGTCAGGGCAGCGGCAGATGCGCTGAATCCGGCCCTGATCGCCAACCACTGCTATGATCTGGTGAAGAAATACAACAGCTATTACCAGGACAACCC
>JAFGHD010000125.1 GCA_016939365.1 Bacteroidales bacterium
ATACCGAAAACCAGAGGCGGATGCTCGTGAAAGGTAGCGCTGCCGGCAAAGCCCAGCTCGCTGAACCGCGGGAACTAGAAGGTGCCGTAACCCTGAGCCAGGTTCCTGGCCACACAGGTGTACAATACCCCGTCCATGAACATCCCGTCCATGATCAGCACGGGCAGGATCAGACCCGTAAACAGGGTGAGGGTCAGCAACACGAAGGGGTAATGGGATTTGTGCGGCATCCTCGGAATCTTTTTACGAAGTTAGGAATCTCCCGTCACATCCCGGTATGGAGAACAGGCCTGAATCATTGCTGTGACTGCTGAGGCGACCGGGATGGGACCCGGATGGGAGCCGGGGGTTGATCCTTCCTTCAGGGTTGAGAACATCAGTTGTCGTCCGGTCAGTGTTTCCGCACCATACGGAGCATCTTGACATTGATCACCAGGAAGCGGAAAAGCTGCCACAGCAGGTTGGTACGCATGTGGCGGGTGAATTTCGTGGGAACGGGCGGATAGTAGGTCTGTTCGTAGGGTTTGCGCGTGGTTTCCATGTGTTTGTGCTTATTCCGGGACGATCCTCCAGAACGGTTTTGCTTTGGCTTTATAGATGAAGGCGTGGTGCAGGGCATGCTTCACCCAGTGTCCGGCCAGACCGATCTCGCCTGTGGTGTACCTGAGACTGCGGCCGGTATCCGGGTATTTCCTGAAGTCGGGGATGATGGGGTACATGGTCATCGAGACGGCGGTGCCTTTCAGGGTGCCGTTGCCGGCTGATGCGATGCAGGCCGCACCCATATGCGCCATGGAAGCTGTCCTGACTGCTCCTTCGGCACGGCCGTGTATCATATCGGCTATATTCAGGGCCACCTGCCGTGCCATTACCCCCGAAGGCATACCCGTCCGCGGTGCTGTAGGGAAGATGGGTGTCCCGGCCGGGCTGAACAAAGGCTTCGAGATGGCATGCGGCGGCGCAAAGGCAATGCCGACGGCAAAAATATTCGTGTATGAAGGGCACTGATAGGTGCGTGGCCAGTCGTCAGGACTCCATTCTTCATAGGGTTTTGTGGAGTAATCGGCATCCACCTTCATGAATCCGTTGGGTGCGAAGAGGGTGTCTGTGATATCGGACCCTTCACGGTCGTAAGCCTTCAGGCCAACGCCGGCGAAAGGCGGCAGGAGCATGGCAAAATCAAATGATTGTTCCTTCTGTTCACCTTCCAGTGTCTCATAACGGACCTGTCCAGGAGCCACCTCACGGATATGGGCGCCGGTGATCCAACGGATCCGGCGTTCGGTGAACAGCGATTCGGTGAAGACACGGCTGTGGGTGATGTAACCCCCGCGTCGGATCAACATGCCGCCCATCCCGAAATCGCCCAGCTCCTGCTCGTTCGATATCCAGATGATCCGTGCCTTATCCCGGACTTTCTGCCGCCTCAGTTCGAACTCGACATTGAAAAGATATTCGAAGGCTGCACCCTGACAGGTGCAGAGCCCGTGTCCGGTGCCTATAAGAAAGGTGCGCTGCTCGCCCTTTTTCATTCGGGCGATATTCTCTTTCAGTACTTCTGCCGTTTCGGCGGCATGTCCCCAGGTGCATACCGAAAGGGAATGCCCGCCGGGGCCCAGACCAGGGGTGGCGTCAAAGTTGAGCTTCGGACCGGTGGCATTGACCAGGTAATCGTAATATATCCGTTCCGTCTGTCCGGCTCGTTCCCCGCCGGTATGTTCCACAACCACATGAGGCCGTGGTTCCTCCGGGTTCCCTTCGGGATGGATGTTGACGGCCCTGGCCTGGATGAACGGGATGCCCAGCCTCCGGTAGACCGGAGCCAGGGGGAAGGTGACCTGATCTGGGGTCATCACGCCCGTTCCAACCCAGATATTGGAAGGTATCCAGTTCCAGCGGCTGTTGGGCGATACCACCATCACTTCATGCGGCCGGCGCAGCTTCCGGCGGGCATGCATCGCCGCCGTATGACCGGCAATACCGGCCCCAAGGATCAGTAATCGGCTCATCTCTTCCCGCTTGTAATGAAGGAATAAAAATAAAAGAAATCCCGGATGTGAATGTTCATCCGGGGTTTTGCATCTTTCAGCCGGTGAATGGATCAGTAGGGGGGCACCTGGCTGCTCAGACCCGTGTTGGGTTTCCACAGATCATTCTTGTCGGTGTTGTTCACCTGGCTGTCCATGTTGAAGTCGCCGGCCTTGTAGCCGGTGGATCCTGCCTGCACCGCCCACACCTCGTTCTTGTCGGTGTTGTTCACCTGACCGTCGGCGCTGCCATCGGCGGCGATCATACCCCATACGCCGGGGGCCACCTGCTTGTGGGCAAGGGTGCCTCCGAAGGCCTGGGTTCCGGAGGTGGTGAAGTCGTAGCTGTACACACCGCTGTTCTCGATCAGCGGCACGGCACTCATCACCCCCAGGTGATTGCGGTGCCAGACCACTGCAAACAGGTTGTAGGCGACGGATAATCCCGGAAAGGACAAAGGAGATATTCCGTCCAGACCGGTGATGGCTCCGTCGGTCCTCAGCAGACCGGCCTGCTGTGCAATGATGGTGGCGGGAGTGGCCGAAGCCGCATCCGGAGCGTCCCGAAGCTCAAGCAATACCCAATCCACGATATCCGGAGAAGGCATAGAAGCTACGTTTTCAGTCCCGGTATAGTTCCAGGGCGGCAGGTTGTAAGGCTGGCTGAGCGGCAACTGCCCGCCGGTGTTCAGGGTGGCGCTCATCATGCCGCTGCCGCTGAACGGCCCCTGAAGGAAGACAATCACATTCAGGATCAATTCCGAATACATATCCTGGATCGTGATGTGCCGTGAATCACCGTTGCCGGTGATGCACTGGTAATCGCCGGAATAGATACTTCCCACGGGTTGAAGGAACGTAAGAATGGTATTGTCATGACCGGAAAAGAGCGGATCGGATCCGGTCAGCGCCATATTATCGCGGTGCCAGAGGTAGCTGCCGGCCGTGATCATCGAGTACAACCTGATCTGACTGGTGATATCGGTATTATTCATCAGAAAAACATACTGATCCTGGCTACCGGTCAGGCGGGTCTGGGAGTTTTGCCACGAGGTTCCCTGCTGACTAATATCTCCGGTTATTTCAAGGGTCAGGCTGCCCCCGCCGGCATGGTTCCCGATCGACCCGAAGTTTTTAACATCCCCCTGAATGGATGCCGTTCGGTCATCTGAGGGATCATTCTGCAGGGTTCCGTAGTTGATCAGGCCGCCAGTCACCTGTACATTGTTGGCAAACTGGACAGTACCGTACAACGTGGGTAATCCCAGGGTACAGTTGGACAGGTACCCCAGTCCGTCCATATAGAGGCCTGAAGATGTAAAAAATGACAGAATCACTGCTTCGTTGACTACCGTATTGTTGATCAGTGAAAGGGTGATGCCCTCCGCGAGAATCAGGGTATCGTTGTTCATGTCTATCTGAGTGCCTGAAAACTCGCAGTTGGAATATACCATGACTTTCCCTGAGGATTTCAGACTGCTGAAAAAAGGTGCAGCGATGGGAGAGGAAGCAAAGATGGCCTGATCGCCGGGGCTCATGAGGTGGATCTGCTGGTTGGACCATGTGCCGGAGTTGGACATCACGGAGCCCGACAGCTCTGTGATCAGGGTGCCGGATCCGGGATGATCGCTGATGGTGCCGTTGTTATACACATCGCAGAGGATTTGAGTGGTATATGACGATGCCTCGACATTCCGGACCGTTCCGCTATTGACCAGATTTCCGGTAAAGACGCACTGGTTTCCTAAGTTCAGAATCCCTTCCACATTGGCGTTGTCGAAGGTACAGTAGGTGAAGTAGTAGCTTCCGTCAGGATGCAGGGTGTAACCTCCGAGCAGGAAATTCACTTCGTGTGCGTTTCCGGGTCCCTCCAGCGTCGTCAGTGGATTGAGACCTCCTGAAACCAGGTTGCGTCCGTAGAACCGGAGGTTGGTTCCTCTGAAGGTCACATTTCCAAGGGTGATGATATCACCTGAGGTGTTGTTGTGATCCAGGTAATCCACCTCAAACGGGTTGGCGCCCCAAATAAACTGGTCTGCCGATCCTGTGGCGTTGAGCTGATGGTTGGTCCAAACGCCTTCGTTGTCGAGGTTGCCTGAGAAATTGATCAGCAGGTCTCCGAATACCGGGTTATCCCGGATTTCACCAGAGTTAACCAGGACACCGCTGGAGATGACCCCGGCTGTGGCTGTTGGGTAATTCTGCAATAACCCGTAATTGTAAGCCTCGTTGAAGGAGCATCCCTGGCCGATGTTATGCGCTCCGTTGAAAGAAATCAGGCTGGCCGATACATTATACAGCAGTGTGGTTCCGTCGCCATAGAGGGTTGTACTTTCACCCAGGCTGATGTCGCGCAGCTCAGCAGCATTCTCAAGGTGAAGTTCATATCCATAAACGAAGGTCAGGTTTGTGAAGTTGAAATTGATCAGGGTGGTACTGAAGGTGAGGCTGCTCAGGGCAAGGATATTCGCCGTGGACTTGGAGTTGTAAAACTGTTTCATTTCAAAGGGCTGATCCGCTCCGATGTATGAATCGGTGACGCCGCAGGCATAAACCCCGAAATTCTGCCAGATGCCATGGTTCTCTATGTCACTGTATACGTTGATGTAGAGCCGGGTATTGGCAGGGATATTGTCGGTGATGGATCCCCAGTTGATGATGCTGCCATTGACCGTCAGGGTCCAGCTTGCGGATGAAGAACTGGTGAGGCTTCCGGTGGCCATCACGGTAATGTTGTTGCAGGCGGCACCAAAGGTGACCTGCACAGGGCCGTTGATGATCACGTCATCGCCCGGGCCCGGGATGAATCCATTTACCCAGGTACCGCCAGAATTCCAGGGTCCTCCCGATGTGGTTGAGTTTACCTGGGCTTCGGCGGTCAGACCTGCCAAAATCATTAGGATCAGTGCGATCAGGTGTCCGGTGTTTTTCATAAGTGTTGTTTTTGAGTGATTTATATAAGATAATTGTCATATTATTCCGTGATATTGACCTGAAAAAAGGCTGAAATCTGAACAACCGAAGTATTACGGTTGACGACAGTTTCAGGAAGGATTCCTGCCGTGTATGCTGCCGGGGCCTCCGCCGATCCATGCCCCGGATCACTATTCGTGTCTTAAGCTTTTCCCAGCCCTTCGTCTCCGGTGGCCATTTTCAAGCCACAATCCATGCGGGAGGGCATTCCGCTATCAATTCGTTGTTCCTCATGCCGGTAAGCTCCGGTCATGACCCATTCCGGGATAAAAATATCAACATTTTAATTCCTGAAGCGGGAAAAATGAAAAATTAACATATTCAGATAAAATCAAACCAACGCAATTACTTTTCAGTCTTATCCGGTACCGGATCTCGTTTGGTCTTTTTTACATGGATTTTAAGCTCGGCGCGTTTGACCAGAAAATAAGCAAGGCTCAGGGCCAGGATCATGATGGCCAGGCTGATCATCTCCAGGTAGGAGTACTTGTTGAAATCCCAGATGATCACTTTCCTCGAGAGGGCGATAATGGCTACCAGTACCACCAGTTCGACATGAATGACATCCTCGCGAAGGTATGCCTTGATGGTTTCCAGCAGCTCCAGGCCCAGCAGGATGATGAGGAACAGGCTGAAGAGCTCCATCAGGCTCTCGGCATCGATGATGAAGAGTGGGTGGGTAATGATCTTACTGATAATGACATAGATGATGTCGATAAAGGCCAGGATCAGGATGGAGAAGAATATCAGCAGGATAAGAGATATCAGTAATTTTTCAACGGTTTTGATGATCTGGTTCATAACCCTCCGGATATGTTTTGAAATCATTGTGTTTACGTAAACACATGAAAAAGGTTCATCCGGATGGTCTGTCCGGGCCGGGTTGCTGTGAAGGAGGGCGGAAACGGGGTTTGATCCCGAGGATGATCATCCCGATCACGGCAGCCAGGATGGCATCCGTCAGAATGGCCACCTTGGCGATCTCTTCCGTCTGGTCGGAAAGGAATGCCAGGTCGGTAATGAAGATGGACATGGTAAAGCCAATGCCTGCCAGGAATCCGACACCATATATCTGCCGCCAGGTAACACCGGTGGGCAATGAGGCCCATTTCAGACGGACAATGATCCTGCTGAACAGGGCGACGCCGATGAACTTCCCCAGCAGCAGCCCTGCGATGATCCCCACCGCAACGGGATGGAACACCAGGCTGAAGATGTTGCTTTCGACATGCACCCCGGCATTACTGATCGCAAAGAGCGGGAGGACAAGGTATGAAATGACCGGGTGAAGCGCGTGCTCCAGTTTCTGCAACGGCGTGTGGGCGTCCTGGCTGAGTTTCTCGATATCGTTGATCAGGTGTGCCTGTTGCTGCGTCAGCAGGGCGGAGTCGTTGGACTCCACTTTCCTGAATTTGTCCAGAAGGATGCAGAGCTTCCGTATGAATGTCCGCTCGTTGACTCTGGCCCTTACCGGGATGGTCATGGCGATGAGCACTCCTGCGATGGTGGCATGTATCCCGGAATATAGGAATGACATCCACACTCCCAGTCCGCCTACCAGTGCATAGAAAGTGGTCCGCCGCACGCCCAGCCTGTTGGCAATGATGAGCACAGAAAGAAATATCCCCGCGTTGAGCAATTCCATCAGGTTGATCGATTCGGTGTAAAAGACAGCAATGATCATGATGGCACCGAGGTCATCGGCAATAGCCAGGGCGGTGAGGAAAATCTTCAGGTTGATGTTGACCCGGTTGCCGAGCAGCGATAACAGTCCCAGCGCGAAGGCGATATCGGTGGCCATGGGTATGCCCCAGCCCCGGATGTTCACCGGGTCGTCGTAATTGATGACGGCATATATGGACGCCGGCACCAGCATGCCCCCGAGAGCGGCAAACACCGGAAGGGCTGCCTTGCGCACGGAGGCCAGCTCCCCTGAAAGCATCTCCCTCTTGATCTCCAATCCCAGCGTGAAGAAAAACAAAGCCATCAGACCATCGTTGATCCAGTGATGCAGTGAGGTTTTGATCCCGAAGCTCCCGAATGAGAAACCGACCTCTATCTCATGCCAGATGTAATGGTAAAGGTCATGCCAGCGTGAATTGGCCCAGATCATGGCGATGACCGTCACAAGAATGAGCAGGAAACCCGCCAGGGATTCCTCACGGACGAAGTGGGAGATGTTGAAACCGGATACGGCCTTGTTCTGTTCTCTGTCCTTCATCTTTGGCTATGATACCGGATGATTTTCAGCTGATCAGTAAAACCCTGCCTGTCATTCTTTTGTTCAACAGCAGGATCGTATCCACTAAGCCATTCCCGCGACCGGCAACAGGAACCCTCTATTGTTGTTTGACGCCATTTCTTTCCGGCTTATAGAAGAAAGCTGTAATCCACCTGAATGGGCATGTTTCGCTCGAAGTCAAACAGGGTCAGTTTCCTGAGCTCATAATAGTTGACCCAGTAAGTCCATAACGCATTGACGTAGTCCCTTTTCGATGCATCGGCTTCCGTCTGGGCGATATTGAGGTCGGTGATGCTGATTTTTCCGATGAGATACCTGGCTTTGGAGATATCGTAACCTTTCTGTGCGACGGTATCGGCTTTGGCGGATATCCGGACCTGCTCCGACTGCATGTTGAACCGGGCCACCTTCAGGAAAATCTCCTGGTCGAAGTCGATCTGCTCCTGCTCCACCGATGTCCGCACCAGCTCCTGGTTGGACTGGGCCATTCTGATCTGCCCTTTTGCGACACCCCAGTCATAGATCGGGATGGTAATACCCACCGAAAGACGTTGTTCATCAAGGGGGTCGTTGTAAACCTGATCCAGTTCTGCAGCCTGTCGCGTCAGACCATAGACGGCAAACAGCTCGGCATCGAACCGGCCATCCATTTTGGCCCGGTTGACCTCACGTTCGGCTTCCAGCAGCCTCCGTTCGAATGACATGGCCTCAGAGCTGTTCTTCCGGGCTTCCGCAATGGCCCGGGTATAGTCAATCCTGAAGGCTGTGATATTGGAGGGCGGAACCAGCCGGATGGGAATGTCCTCCTTTATCCTCAGGTAGGAGCGCAACAGGAACTGTTTGTTCTCGACATCGATCCGGGCCTCTTCCAGCGCGGCATTGGCCCTGAGGTACTGCAGCTCCAGCTGCAGAAGATCGTTTTCCGCGATCTTGCCCAGCTCAAACCGTCCCAGGGCGATTTTATAAAGTGTGTCGTAGTTGGCCATATTAATCCTGGCGATCCGTTCCCTGATCTGGGAGAGGAACAGGTTGAAAAAATGATTCGTCGCATTGATGGAAACCTGCTCGACGTCTTCCAGGTATCTCTTTTTGGCCTCTTCATATTTCATCGGTTCGAGCTTCTTCTCCCACCGGTAATCATTGAACTTGAAGACGGGTTGCCGGTAACCGATGTTGACCGGTGTGGAGACGTACTGGGTAAGTGTGGAGCTGTCTGTGAAGTTATCCAGTCGCTCCAGGCCTGAATTCAGGAAGAGGGAGCCTCCGGTGTAACCGATCCGCTGGCTGAGCGACATCGAGAGGAGATAATCGGCATAGCTGCGTTCTGAGAGTATTTCCACGTCGGCAAGCGAGATGCGTGATATGGAACGGTTCAGCTCGGGAAGCGTCCCGGTCATCTCAAGAAGGGGCAGGTAGGAAGCCCGGTAGGACCTGAATTGCCAGTAGCTGGACCTGAACCGGTGCTTGGCGATAAGCGCATCCGGGGATTGCTGCCGGGCGATGAGGATCGCTTCCCCGAGATCGAGGTACCTGATCTCCTGGGCGCTTTGCGATAGTGGCGTAAACAATTGCAATGAAAGAAAAAGGAACAATCCTCCACACCAGTTCCTCCGCCGGTTGATGCTTCTGTGACAATCCATATCTGCCGGTGTTGTTAGCTTGTTGTTAAACTCATATTTGCGTTAAGGACTTCAGTCATGGCGCAGTGATTCCACAGGGTCCTGGTCAGCCGCCCTTTTGGCGGGCATGTATCCGAAGGCGATGCCCACCGTGGCCGAGACACCGAAGGAGACCAGGATGGATATGGGGGTTACGATGGTGAGGATATCGGTGGCGCGCATGATGATCTTGGCCAGGGCGAAGCCCAGGATGATTCCGATGAGGCCTCCGGAGATGCTGATCAGAATGGCTTCCGACAGGAATTGCATGATGATGTCCCTGCGGGTGGCGCCCGTGGCGCGCCGGACACCGATCTCGCGGATGCGTTCCATGACCGAGGCCAGCATGATGTTCATGATGCCGATGCCGCCCACAATGAGAGATATGCTCGCAATGGCTCCCAGAACGATATTGAAGATATCCTTTGTCCGTTGCTCCTGCTTCAGCAGCAACTCGGGAACGCGTATCTCGAAATCTTCCAGCCCGGAATGCCTCCGGGTCAGCATCCGGCGGATCACATCTGTTGTAGGTATCAGCTGTGTGCTCTCATGCACCTGCACCACGATCTTGTCTATCTGGTTGAAATTGAACTCATCCGATGTGCCCGATGAGCTGAAACTTGCAATGCCGCCATCAAAGACCACCACAGAGGAAGATTCTCCCTGGATGGTGGAGGCATTTACCACCGAGCGGTCCTTATACCTCAGCAACACCGTCTGGATAGGGGCGTAAATGTTCACATTGTAGTTGCTGATGCCCAGGTCTGAAGTGGCCGATTCGGTTACATTACGGCCTTCAAGCACACCGATCACCTTCAGCCAGATGTTGCCGCACTTGATATACTTCCCGATGGGGTTTTCCTGCGCGAAGAACTTTGCCTTGATAGTGGGGCCTATAATGCATACCGGGCTGCCTTCTTCCATCTGCTCTTCGGTGAACATATATCCCTCGTGAAGATCCAGGTTGAATATTCTGAAGAAGTCGGGTGTCACACCGGTAAGGCTTGCCGATGTGCTCATCCCGTCTTTCACAATAAAGGTCTCATAGACCACTTCGGGACTGACCAGGGCTACGGTAGGGATGATGCGTGCGATCCCGGCGGCATCCATGAGGGTCAGGCCTGGTGAAAATTTCCTGCTTTTCGATAACCCCTCTTTTTGATCACCCTCCTGATTTTCTCCCGCGTTCATTTCGATGACAGGGGTGATGATGATGTTGTTCACGCCGACCAGCTTGATCTGCTCCAGGATTTCCTGTTTGGCGCCGGTCCCGATCGCCATCATGGCGATGACGGCGGCTACGCCGAAGATGATCCCCAGAGCTGTCAGTATCGACCGGAACCTGTTGGCAACAACAGCTTCCAGTGCGATGTTCAGGATATGGGAGTACCTTTCCAGCATCTGATGCTCGTGTTCTGTTGGACGTGATTACTGTCCCGGCTTGCGTCGCTCGCCCGCAGTTCTTTGTTTCATTTTATCCTCCCTCATCCGTGGCATCCTGTCCCTGCCTTCCGCCTGCATGGTGTCGGCAACCGGAGGCTCTTCTTCAGGGGCCCTGTATTTTTCAATGGTTTCCCTGTCGAGCGTCACCAGCCTCATGTCCTCGTAACCTTCAGGAGGCACCAGGTAAACTTCATCATCTTCGTCCAGACCTGCCCGGATGATGATCTCATTCTCATTGCTCTTGCCGACGATCACCTGTCTCCGGGAACCCGGTGTGACCACATAGGAGAGGCTGTCATTACTGTGAATACACTCTACAGGAAGATACAAAACATCCCGGATCACATCGGTGATGATCACATTCTTGGTGGTCATGGCCGGCCTCATCACCGAATCGAACTCATTCACCTCGATCATCACCTCAAACACCTTGGCATTTGAGTTTTTCATCTGTTCGCCGATATTGGCTACCTGTGTCACCGATCCTGTGAATTTTTTCTCCGGAAAGGCATCAATGCCCACTTCGACCGGCTGACCTGCTTTGACCTTGCTGATGTCGATCTCGTTGACGAAGGTTTTTGAATTCATCACGGTCAGGTTCGGCAGTGTGGCCACGACATTATCCCATGAGCTGATCTGTGCGCCCACTCCCATCTTTTTCCCATCCCAGCCCCGTTTATAAATGACCATCCCCGATTTCGGGGCAAATACCGTGAACTGTCCCAGCACTTCCATCATCTCGTTCAGCCTGTTCTGGGCCTTGCTGAGTTGTGTGCTTACATCCTGCATGTTGGCCCGGGCCTTCTCCAGCTTAAGGGAATAGTTCTTGACTGCCTGGTTGTAAGCCCGCTGTGCACGATCGAGGTCGATCTCGGCCTGCCGGATGGTGGCCGGGGGTTCATACTTCGAGTTTTCCAGTGTGATCCTGCGCTCCTCGAGTGCATATTTCAGATTGATCAGCTCGTCACGCAGGTTTCTCATTTCCAGCGTGGTATCGAGCTGGGTTTTGGTGAACTGGGTCTCAAGCTGCTCCACCTCCAGTTCCTGGTCCTTGACACGGTTGCTCAACTCGGTCCGGTCAAGCGTGGCCACCCAGTCGCCCGAATCGACAACGGTGCCGTCGGGTACGATGTCGTCAATCTTTGTCTGCCAGATCCTGACCCGCTGAAGCCCTTCCGGTCCGTAAATCTCCTCCGAACTTTTGGCCTCCAGCTCACCGGTCGTCGTCACGGTGATCCTGAATTCACCGTGTTTGACCCTCACCCGGATCGTTTCTCCAGTGGCACTCTCACCTCCCCAGAAATACCACATCGCAATGATCACAACGATGACCACTCCGGTGGCGATTAATATCTGCTTTTTCATCGTATGATTGAAAATATGACAGCTAAAGTATTCTTTTTATCATTGTTCGTCCTGAATGTCGCTATCAATCAACCACGACACCATCACTGTAATCCACTATCCGCTCCAGGGTTCCCTCCTCATTCCACCACGACTCCCGGCCATGCTTCCGGTTGTTCCTGTATGTGACCTCATTCTGGAGCTGTCCCCCGGGATAAAAGGATTTCTGCCTTCCCTCTCCCATGTTGAATTTCCCGAAACCCACCAAAGAACCGTCGGTTCCGAAATAAAGCCACTCTCCGTGGAATAGTCCCATATGGTAGCCTCCCTCAATCTTCCGCTTACCGTCGGGATAATACTGCCTGTAAACGCCGTGCAGGGTATCATTCACATATTCCGCTTCTCCGGTGAGTTTCCCCTTGATGTCATAATGCCTGTTGATTCCGGATAACCTGTTGTTGCGGTAGTATGCTTCCTCCTGGATTTGACCGTTGGAATGCCATCTGAATGATGCGCCTTCAAGCATGTTGTCCTTGTAATTACATTCCAGTTGCTTACGGCCATCCGGAAAGTACCATACGGCTCTGCCGTGTAGCTTTCCTCCACGCATGCCGATCTCAGACCTGGCATTCCCGTTTTCATAGTATTCGGTTTTTACCCGTCCGCAGGATGAGACGAGCAAAGCAACGGATAAAAGGCTTGCAATGCACCTTGTTGTTGCCCAAAAGGAAGTCATTACGTCTATTAACGCAACTGCGATGGATTTCATATACCTGGCCGCTGATTTTGGTTCCTGACGAATCCGGTAGCCCGTCCCTGAGCGATACGCATGAAATCTGTTTTCTGCTGAGGTTGTTAATCAAGGGTGATGAAATCCAGTACCATATTGTCGATCCAGACCTCTTGATTTGAAGAAGGATTCCAGAAGTATGCCTTGATCGAAGAGCCTTCCGGGACATCATCCGTATCCATGAAAAAGCATACGGGGCTCCATTGGCCTGGTGATACCTGCGGGCCGATGAAAAAGGGCCGGTAGATGATGTTGTACCCTTCGGCTGATATATCGATCACCAACCGGGTTTGACTGTCATTTCCCTTTGAGAAGATCATGGAATGCATGGCCAGCAAACCATGTCCTTCAGGCAAGGTGTCGGGGAACCGGCCTTCATAGGTGACGCTGAATGGCGCATCTGGTCCGGTGCGGCATGACCGGTACCCCTCATAGGCCTGCATTCCGGTAAGGGTGGATGTGTTGGACCATCCGTAACCCTCCTCCATGTCATTGACCACGGTAAACCTCGAAACGATCAGGCTTTCGCTGACATCCACACGGGGGTAAAGAGTGGAGTCTTTCGTCATGGACAGAAATTCCACTGCGGGATCCCTTACGGTAAGTGTTTCTGCAGAGTCTCCGCAGAAAAAGATCACCTTGACCTGGTCACAGGGGGTTATCGGCTCCGGAGGATATATGGCAAACACTACTTCTACGGGACTTCTGGTTTTGTTGTATGGCCCGAGATAAAACGGGTTGTAGCTGTAGGTGTGACCGCCGGTCTGGAATTCCACCACAACGGTGGCTCTGGATCGCCTCAGGTTGGAATGTATTTCCGCCTGAACCCGGATGATCCGGGAGTCTGAAGTGAACAATCCGTTCATGTCGAGCAGCAGCTCGGGAGTAAATGGATGCCGGTGATCCAGCACGAATACCGGCCCGGCTTCCTGCCCTTCAGAGTGTTCCCTGGACCAGGATGCCGTATCTGGACGGATCCGGTAAATGATACCGTTTTCTATCTTATCAGCCGGGAGGTTCACCCGGGCGGTGGGTATGGTACGGAAGAAGGAATCCCAATAGACTCCGGAAGTGATCCTGTCATGGGGAAATACCCAGGTTCTGTGCTGATAGGTCTGGAAAAGGCTTAAAAGAATGAGAATGCCCGTCAGTACCCAGGTCCCCTGGTAAAGGATCTTGTTTCTTTTCAACACCCTGAACAGGTATAGCAACAGGATGGCAATCAGGGCATAGAAATCGATGAATACACGCTGGCTGAATTTGGAGGTATAGTGCCAGTTCCACCAGCAGGATAGGATGTATATATGCACGGCCATCACGATCAGCAGTATCCAGAACTTCCATGTATTGGTACGGTAAAGGCCTGCGAAACCTGCCATGGCCAATAGTGCGATGGGCGTGTAAACGAACCATCCTTTGTGATAGCTGAAGAGTATTTGGATCAGATGCGGACTGGCGAAATTGAAACCGGCTTCGCCGTAACTGTAGACGAGGAAGTAACCGGTTTGTGCATACCATAGCACCGGCAGGATCATAAGTACCAAAACGCCGGGTATCAGGCTGAAGAACATCAGCCGGGGCTTTGTGGTTATCCGGTCCAGGTGGTTGAGGAATATCCTGAAATTACCTGCCATGAACGGCACGAGGAGGATGAAGATGCCGTTTGTCGGGCGTGTGATGACGATGAGGCCGTAAAACAGGGAGGCGAGCAGGAACCAACGGTTACGGTTTTCATCCATGGCTTTTCTGACAAACAGCAGGAATCCAGTAATGAGGGTGAAGTTGCAGATATGGGTCATCGATCCCTCGACAATAGCGAAATAGGGTATATTGGTTCCCAGTGCGATGGCCCACAGGATGCCGGTGGCTTCCCTCCGGGATGCACCGAAGCGCAACAGGAGGCTGAACAGGAAAACGCATCCGAGCCAGAGCCAGGCAATATTTGCAAGCCCGATCCCATATTGGTAGGGAAGTGAGTACCCGTCTGCAGAGAAGGGGGAGAGGAGCGCCACCAGATGGGCTCCCAGGAAGAAGGGCAGCCAGAGTACCGCCTGGCCGGGAAAGGCGATGTTTACCACATCTCCCCGGAAAGGAATCCTGAATTCCTTGAAGATGACCTTGTCAGAGGGATAGTAATCCGTCTCGTACTGATCCACGAAGTGGTAGTCCAGATCATGATAAATAAATAGGGCCGTGAGGTATGCATAGTAGGCCTTCCCGTCGCTGGAGATCACCCGGTCCCATTCCCTTTCCGGGTGTTTGAACACAAAGAAAAGAACCAGGAAGAGCAACCCGGTCCAGGTGGCAGGATGGTGCCCGATCCTTTTGATCATGTGGCTGAAGGGTTTTCCGGCAGACGCTGCCGTCGGGCTTCAAAAAGGATCACCCCGGCAGCGACGGCCACGTTCAGGCTTCCAATGGAGCCGGTCATCGGAATGCCGACCTGGGAATCTGCCTGTTTGAGAATGTCCTGCCGGATGCCTTCATCTTCCGCTCCGAGCACCAGCACTGTGGGTTTGCTGTAATCAGCCTGGTGGTAACCGAGAGAGGCCTTCTCGGTGGCTGCAAGGACCTGCAATCCGCTTTTGCGGAGATAGTCGATCGTTCTCACCGGCTCCGCACTTTTACACACGGGAAAGGTGAGCAATGCCCCTGCGGAGGTTTTGATCGCATCGGCTGTAACGCGCGCCGAGCCTTTCTCAGGAAGGATCATGCCGTGAACACCCGCGCAGAAAGCCGTCCGGGCAATCGATCCCAGGTTCCTGACATCTGTTACGCCGTCAAGCAGCAGCAGCAGCGGGATCTCCCCCTTTTCATACAGGGACATCAGCAGATCAGCCGTGTCATGGTAAATGATCATGGACATCAGGGCGATCACACCCTGGTGGTTCTTCCGGGTGTGCCGGTCCAGCTTTTCCCTGGGAACATATTGCAGGGATATGCCTGCAGTCAGGGCGGCATGCCGTATCTCCGCCTCCTTGGCAGGCATCATGCCCTTCTGCATCAGGATCCTGTCAATTTCCCGTCCGGATCGTATCGCCTCCAGCACCGGCTGTACACCGAAAACAAGCTGATCCTTCTCCACAAAGATTTCCATTGAAGTTTAATTGCAAATATAGAAATCTTCACCACAAAGCTAGTAACCAGCTTTCATGAGCCTTTTTGGGGCAATTGTAAAAAAAGATCAATAAATATTTGGAAATCTTGTTTATTGAGTGAAATTTTGCGCTGTTAAAATAATAACAGTGTTACTACTGTAACAATAAAAAGACTATCTATGAACTTGGAAAAAATCATGATCGACCTTGAACGGAAACATCCCGGCGAGGCCGAGTACCTGCAGGCGGTCAGGGAGGTTCTCGAGTCGATTGAGGAGGTGGTCAATACCAACCCCCAATTTGAATCAGCGGGAATCATTGAGCGTATCATCGAGCCGGACCGTATTTTAACATTCAAGGTTCCCTGGGTGGATGACCACGGCAGGGTACAGGTGAACCTGGGTTACCGGGTACAGTTCAACAATGCTCTGGGACCTTACAAGGGAGGTCTCAGGTTCCACCCCAGTGTCAATCTGAGCATTCTGAAGTTTCTGGGATTTGAGCAGATATTCAAGAACAGTCTGACGACCCTGCCCATCGGTGGAGCCAAGGGAGGATCTGATTTTGATCCCAAAGGAAAATCCGACGGTGAGATCATGCGGTTTTGTCAGGCGTTCATGCTGGAGCTCTGGAAGATGATCGGGCCGGAGATTGACGTTCCCGCGGGTGACATCGGCGTGGGTGGGAAGGAGATCGGTTATCTGTATGGCATGTACAAGAAGCTGGTCAGGGAGCATAACGGCGTCCTCACAGGCAAGGGTTTGAACTGGGGCGGAAGCCTCATCAGGCCTGAAGCTACCGGCTTTGGTGCGGTCTATTTTGCACAGGAAATGCTTGCTACCAAGGAGATGACCTTCGACGGCAAGACCGTTTGCCTGTCCGGATTCGGAAATGTGGCCTGGGGCGCCGCCCTTAAGGTGAATGAGCTGGGTGGAAAGGTGGTTACCCTCTCAGGTCCGGACGGATATGTATACGATCCCGATGGCATCTCAGGGGAAAAGATACTCTATATGCTGGAGCTTCGTGCCTCGAACCAGGATATTGTGAAGCCCTATACCTATGAGTTCCCGGGTGCACAGTTCCACCAGGGCAAGAGACCGTGGGAGGTGAAGTGCGATGTGGCGATCCCCTGTGCCACTCAGAACGAGCTGGATAAGGAAGATGCCATGAAACTGATCCATAACGGATGCATCTGCGTGGCTGAAGGTGCCAACATGCCATCAACGCCGGAAGCCATCGAGGTCTTCCATGAGAAGAAGTTGCTTTTTGCGCCCGGCAAGGCTGTCAATGCCGGAGGAGTGGCTACTTCAGGCCTCGAAATGTCGCAGAATGCCATGAAGTTCAACTGGCCCAGGGAAGAAGTGGACAACAGGCTGCATCATATCATGCAGAGCATCCATGCAACCTGTGTGAAGCACGGTACGGAAGAGGATGGATATATCAATTACGTCAAAGGTGCCAACGTGGCCGGATTCCTCAAGGTGGCCAACGCCATGCTGGATCAGGGAATCCTATAGTCTGCACCAATATCTTACGTTCAGAGGGAGGATCGGCAAACGCCGCGTCCTCCCTTTTTTATCAGATTGATTTACAGAATGATGGCGAAGTCTCCCGAAAACGGAACGCAACGGCATTGTTACGATAATTTAACATTACATGAATATGTGGGGTGCGGCGCCGGCCAGTTTTATTCTGCCTGTTCAGGTGGATGACGCGATCCCTGACTTTGTGCCGTTCGGTGAACCACCAGGGTTAACACCACCGCTGGTGGTTGAATATCCTTCTGATGCAAATGAACAAGGGATTGAAGGGAAAGTGGCGCTGAGGATCTTTATCGGCAGGAAGGGACAGCTCCGGAAGGTTGAGGTGATCAAGGGTAATGACGCATTGAACAATGCTACCATCGATGCCGTAAAACGGAGCAAATATGAGCCGGCGGTTTTTCACGGCAAAAAATCGGGGCCGGGCTGACCATTCCGGTCAAATCCATGCTCAACTCCACCTCGGTATACAGTATCAAACGGATGGTGTAAATGCCGGAAGTGCGCTGATCCGCGAGGATTTCCGTCTCCAGCCCGTGATATTTTCTGCTTTCCGGATTCCATATCCGGGCGACGAACCGTTTAACATTGGAATCTTCTCTCACATGAAAATCTGAGGTCGAGGGAGCCAGATTTCACGCAGCCGGGCAAGACCTTTGTGACGAAGCAATGATAATGCTCCGTAAACGTTACAGGTTATTCGGTACTTTTGTGACCGGACAAACCCACGTGCCATATGGAATTCCTGAATCCCGGTTTTCTTTTCGGGCTGAGTGCGCTGGCAGTTCCTGTGATCATCCATCTGATACAGATCCGGAGATACCGGAAGATATATTTTTCGGATATCAGGTACCTGAAGGATCTGCAGCAGGAGTCACGCCGAAGGTCACGCCTGCGCGACCTCCTTATTCTTCTTCTCCGGATGCTTGCGGTTGCTTGCCTTGTTCTGGCTTTTGCGAGGCCATACCTGCCGGCGGATCATCTCCTTGCGGGAAGCGAAAAGGCAGGTGTTGTGGGTATTTATATCGACAACTCCTTCAGCATGGAGGGTGCCTTTGGTGACGGAAGCCTTCTGGATGAAGCCACAAACAAGGCTTCCGGTATCGTCGCCTCCATGGTGCCGGGTGGCAGATACCAGATCCTGACGAACGATTTCAAAGGGATGCATCAGAGAATGATGGACCGTGATGAAGTGATCAGGGAAGCGGATGCCGTTCTGCCATCGCCCGTGAGGAGAACATTGCCTGAGGTATTGGTCAGAATGACCGATCAGGCCGATCTCATGAACACCGGCAGTGCATGGCTCTTTGTCCTGTCGGATTTCCAGAAGGCATTTGCAGATGCCGGCGCTATTCTTCCGGATACCGGTATACGGGTTGTCCTGGTTCCCATCCGCTCAGACCATCCCGGCAACCTGCATGTGGACAGTTGCTGGTTTGAATCTCCTGTCCAGCAGGTGGGCCAGGCCGCTGTGATACATGCCTGGATATCCAACAGCTCGGAAGAGGCCTATGAAAAGATACCGGTCAGACTGATGCTGAACGGCAGGCAACGTGCCGTGGCCAGCTTCGACGTAGGTCGGGGTGAAACCGCTGATGTCGTCCTGCCCTTTACCTGCACGGAACCGGGATTTCAGTCGGGTGAACTCGTGATCACCGATTACCCGGTAGTCTTTGATGACCGGTTCTTTTTCAGCTTCCACGTATCGGAAACGATCCGTGTACTCTGCGTCAACGGCAGGGAAGAAAATATCTACCTGAACTCTCTTTTCTCCGGTGATTCGTTGTTCCTTTATCATAATGCCCCTGAAGGCAGGCTGGATTATTCATCCATACCCCGGTATTCCTTCGTGGTTCTCAACGGGCTCACCACCATTTCATCCGGATTGTCGCAGGAGCTTGTGCGGTTTGTTGAAAACGGCGGTTCACTGGCCGTAGTCCCCCCATTTATGATGGACATTGCGGGTTATAACTCATTCCTGACCCGGATGGGTTGCGGGATTTATGATCACAAGGATTCCACTGCAACCCGGGTGGACAGGATCAACCTGCAGCATCCGCTCTTTTCCGGCGTTTTTGAAGAAATTCCTGAAAACATTGACCTGCCTGCCGTCTCCGCCTGGTACCCCCTCAGGAGCCCGATACGGTCCGGATCCGTCACCCTTCTGGAAATGACAGGTGGGACACCTTTTCTCACCCTGAGCCCGTCGGGAAAAGGCAAGGTGTACCTCTTCGCAGTCCCCTTTGATATTTCACACAGCATGTTCCCGAGGCATGCCATCTTTGTTCCGGCCCTCTACAAAATGGCAATCTCCAGTCAGATTCCCGGAAAACTGTATTATACCATCGGTAAGGACGATATCATTGAAATCCCGGGCGCTGTTACAACAGGGGAGGAACTTCTGGTGGTCCGTGATCAGTCCGGTATGATGGAATTCATTCCGGATCAGCGAAAAACCGGTCGTGACATGACGCTTCTGATGCATGACAACATCAGGGAGGCAGGGCATTATGTGCTGTTCAACGGGTCCGATACCGTTCAGTTGCTTTCCTTTAACTATGACCGTCTCGAATCCGTGATGGATTTCATGACGGATGAGGATTTGGAGGGCATGGCTTCAGATGACCCTTCCGGCAGGATCTCTATCCTCGAAACACCTGAAGGTCGCTTTGATCAGGGTATGGAGGAGATCGGCACGGGCGCCGGATTGTGGATATGGTTTATCATCTCAGCCCTGGTTTTTTTCTTTGCCGAGATCGCAATGCTGAGACTCCTGAAATAGGCAGGTTGAATCCCATGATCGCTCAGGGAATGACCAATTTACCCCGCAGTGTCGAATTTTCCGAGTGCAATGTGATAAAATAAATACCGGATTCCCATCCCGAGATATCCAAAATTTTCTGGTATTTACCCGGGAAACACCATCCGGAGCTGAGAGACATTACATGCATGCCGTCCGGTCCGTTTACATCGAGAGTTACCGGGCCCGCATGCACGAGATTGCATGAAACGGTAACGGTTCCCAGGGCCGGATTCGGGTAAATGGAAATATTGCCTGCATTCGCCGCATCAGGCATCTCAAACCGGGCGCCGGTGGTCGGATCATTGTAGAATATATAGTTGCCCTTGCTTCCATCCCAGTTGGTGATGACAATGTCCGGGCCGATGCTGTATTCATAGGTGATGGTGATCTCATCCGATGACATGAGGGGGTCTTTGAATGATATCCAGTTCCGGTTGGGTACGACACAGTAAAATGAAGGAGATACCAGCCTGCCGTTCATGTTTACCGACAGGATATTTTCAATCAGCTGATGTTCGAGATACAGCACGGATATGCCGTCTGCAAAAGGGCTCAGGGTCTCTGTGTGCAGGAGGATGCCATCGCGGTCGAGGTCGCACATCTGGATGGCCTCGATCACCGAGCTGGTTGAAGAGGTATAGGATGCGGGCTGCTCAAATCCGGATCCGTTGCCCAGTGCTATTTTAAGGGGTAACCACCAGCCGCCATAGAGAAGGTCGGGGTAAGGATCACCGTTGATATCGGCCAGAAGTATCCCTGAACCATATCCGAATGGGGAAGAGTTCCACGAAGCGCTGCTGGAAGGGGGAACGACATTGTCGAATGCATAGAGCCGCACCTTTCCGTCGCCGCCGAGTTGGTTGTTGCCGGTCATCACAATGTCCGGCAGGGGGCTGCCGTCCACAAAACCTATGTCCAGGGAGTTGATGTAGTTGGAAGGCTCAGAAGAGTTCCAGGAGGGGGCAGCAGCAATCTGCCCGTCAGCATCAGCCAGAAAAATGTAATTCGGCGTATCTTCGCTGACAAAGACCAGATCTAGATATCCGTTGCGGTCCATATCACCGAAGTCCACATCCAGTGAGCCGAAGTCGATGCCGGTGGTCCAGTCCGGCTCCTTGCTGAACATGCCGTTCCGGTTGATGAACAGCTTCCCGCTGTCATATATTGACCCGTATGGTTCACCTCCGGTAGTGGCCAGGTCGAGGTCGCCGTCGCCGTCGGCATCGCCCAGTGCGCAACTGAAGGTGTAAAAGGGATCGGAGATGAAAGAAGGGTTCGGTTCAAGTTCACCCTGCTGGTTATAATAAACCTTTACCCTTCCCGGCTGGCCGAACCCGGCCTCGCCGATATATACCGATACCGCAACATCGATCCATCCGTCCTTGTCAATGTCGCCCACAGCAAGGTGTCCATGGTAGTCGATATCTGCCGATTGCCAGTCCGGATCCGGGGGGAAGGTGCCGTCGCCGTTATTGCAATAGATCACGAGGTGTTGTCGCTGGATGTCGTTGCCGTTGGCGGCTACCAGGTCTTTCCACCCGTCCCCGTCGATATCAGCCAGACCCAGCCCGGTGGCTATATGACCGTTTGGATTCGATTCCCAGTCCGGCAGGGTGGGGAAGGGGATGTCCTGGGAAATTGACGGTATCATACCCATGAAAAGGATCACAAGGGAAAAAATGCGTGGTTTCATGATCAGGATTCTCAAATGTAACTCATGGAAAAGACAAAAACCACAGTCCGATAGTTGTCAATGCCCACCTTGGATATTAACAAATTTAAACAGTCTCTCAATCCCCATTGTGATTAAAAACACGTCATTTTTTTGATTAAATATTAATCACTCCCTGCTTCACTTAATTATAACTGTCAATTGTTATCAAATAATTATTTTCGATCATTTTTCTTGATATTTTTGGTAAAGGTGTATAAAGCCAAACAAATATGAAAAAAGCAGCATTCCTTTCCCTGGTATTACTCTTTTCAGTCGGGCTTGTGTCATCTCAATCCATCCCGGAAAGCCTGACCGACAGCCTGATCGCCTGGTACCCGTTCAACGGGAATACACTTGATGCAAGCGGACACGGGTATGACGCCGTCAATTATGGCGCCACCCTGACCGATGACCGTTTCGGCAACCCGAATTCAGCTTATGCCTTTAACGGGATAAGTCAATATATGGACATTCCCGGGACGGAGAGCATGAATTTCGAGACAGGTGGTTTTTCGCTGGCGGTTTGGATCAGCTTTACTGATCCCGCACAAAACCGGCCCTTCATTGCAAAGCATATATCTGGCATCCAGTCGGGATATTTTCTTGCGGTGAGACCTGATGAGAAGCTTCAGTTCTATCTGACCGGTGAGCCGGGCCTTTACACTTCAGAGTCGTACAACGACGGTCAATGGCACCTCCTGGTGGGGGTTTTTGACGGCAGCACCATGCATCTGTATGTGGACGGCATGCTGAAGGCTTCCCAGACGAGGAACCATACCAATTATAACAGCACAACCATCAAGTTTGGAAGTTTAGATGCGGGACCCGGAGGTCCGGGTCTTTTCTACTCCGGTAAGCTGGATGACATCAGGATATACAACCGGGCGCTGACGGCAAACGAGGTTGTCCAGTTGGCATGCAATGAATGTATCCTGGCTGATATATCGGTATGGCTCGAGGGTCCCTTCAACGGTGCAGGCATGAGCACCGGGCTTTACAATAGCGGGTATATCCCATTATCCCAGCCCTACAACGTTGCTCCCTGGAACTATGCCGGACTGGAGTCGGTGGGTTCGGTGCCATCCGGGGTTGTGGACTGGATACTGCTGGAGCTGAGGGAAACAGCGGGTGACGCTTCCACTGCTTATGAGGATGATGTCGTGGCGCGTCAGGCCGGATTCCTGAAGGACAACGGAAAGATAGTCTCCACCGATGGCTACAGCCCGATGCAGTTCGACATTACGGTCACCCAAAAGTTATTTGCCGTGGTGTATCACCGGAATCATCTGGCGGTGATGTCAGGCGGAGAGCTGGCAGGCAGCGGCGGAATATATGCTTATGACTTCACCACGGGGGCATCCCAGGCGTATGGCGGGGCTACTGCGCACATTGAACTGGCCCCCGGCGTGTGGGGCATGACCGCAGGGGACGGAAATGCCGACGGACAGGTGAACAATGGCGACAAGAACGATGTCTGGGCGCCACAGGCCGGCAGCTCGGGCTATCTTTCAGGCGATTTCAGCATGAACGGCCAGGTGGATAACACTGATAAAGTGGATTTTTGGAAGAAGAACAGCGGCCGGAGTACCCAGGTGGCCGGCGCATGGAACTGCGGGAAACCTGTGGCGGACGACCGTGACGGTCAGATTTACCCTACCGTTGAGATCGGCATCCAGTGCTGGATGGCACAGAACCTCAACATCGGAACCATGATCAATGGCAGTGGAAACCAGACCAACAATGGAACCATCGAAAAATATTGCTACGGCAACAGCACAGCCAATTGCGATACCTACGGCGGCCTGTATCAATGGGATGAGATGATGGAATACTCCACCACATCCGGTGTTCAGGGTATTTGCCCGGATGGCTGGCACCTGCCCACCGATGCAGAGTGGTGTACTCTGGAGCAGGAGGTGGACCCAACCATTACCTGCAGCAGCACAGGCTGGCGTGGAGTTGAAGGTGGCGGTAAACTCAAGGAGGCAGGCACAACGCACTGGGCTCCTCCCAATACTGGCGCCACCAACTCCAGCGGATTCACGGCTCTTCCGGGGGGTGCACGCAGTATCAGTGGTGCTTTCTTTGATTTTTCCGTCTATGGTTATTTGTGGTCTTCTACGGAGGTCGGATCTAATGCATGGCGGCGAGGCTTGGCCTTCAATGGAGCTGATGTATGGCGTGGTTACGATTATTGGGGTACAGGCTGTTCGGTTCGCTGCATCCGGGATATACAGACATCCTGGAGTTGCGGCGATCCGCTGCAGGTCACCCATACCGCCGGCGATGTGGCTGCGGTAAACAAAACCGTCAGTTATGGAACTGTGCTGACCGACCTGACCGGCAGCAACCAGTGCTGGATCACACAGAACCTCGGTTCCGACCAGCTGGCCACTTCTGCTACCGATGCCACCGAAGCCTCGGCAGGCTGGTACTGGCAGTTCAACAGGAAGCAGGGATACAAGCATGACGGCACCACCCGAACACCCAATACCCCATGGATTACCTCCCTTAATGAAAACAGCGACTGGCTCCCGGCCAACGATCCCTGTGCCCTTCTTCTGGGTACCGGCTGGCGTATACCCACCTCAACCGAATGGAATAATGCCAGTCTGAACGGAGGCTGGTTCAATGTCGGAGATGCCTTTGCCAGCGTTCTGAAAATGCATGCTGCCGGATATCTGCATGCCCAGGACGGTAATGTTGCGTTCAGAGGAACGCTGGGGTATTACTGGAGCAGTATCCAAAACGGAACAACGCAGGGAATAAGTCTCCGCCTGAGCAGTACCGGCAGTGTTACCGCGAACGACGGAAAAGCGTATGGATTTAGCCTGCGATGCATTCTGGATGGTCCGAACCAACCCCCTGATGCGCCATCCAATCCCTCTCCTCCGGACAACGCCTCCGCACAACCCATCGACACCCAGCTCTCATGGAGTTGTACCGACCCCGAAAATGATCCGCTTACCTATGATGTGTACTTCGGTACGGATGATCCGCCGGCCACACAGGTTTCCACCGGACAGTCAGGTACCGCTTATGATCCCGGAACCCTCGACTACACCACAACCTATTACTGGAAGGTCGTGGCACACGACAATCACAGCAACACCACCGAAGGGCCGGTATGGAGCTTTACCACCCTGGACGAGCCGGTGTGGAGCTGCGGTGACCCGCTGCAGGTCAGCCATACCGCCGGGGATGTGGCCCCGGTTTATAAAACGGTCACCTATGGAACCGTTGAGACCAACCTCACCGGCATCAACCAATGCTGGATCACCCAGAACCTCGGTTCCGACCACCAGGCTGCTTCCGTAAATGACGCCACTGAGGAATCAGCCGGATGGTACTGGCAGTTTAATAAAAAGCAGGGTTATAAGCATGACGGCACTACCCGTACGCCCAACACTACCTGGATATATTCCATTAATGAAAACAGCGAGTGGCTGACGGACAATGACCCCTGTGCGTTATTGCTGGGAACAGGATGGCGCTTGCCCACTTACACCGAATGGCATTATATCGACGAGAACGGAGGGTGGAACAATTACACCCAGACCTTTGCAAGCGAATTGAAACTGCACGCGGCCGGGCGTCTAGGCAACAGCACCGGCGCCCTTTCCTCCAGAGGTTCAAGCGGCTATTACTGGAGTAGTATACAGGGCGGCAATTCCAATGGATGGGACCTATACTTCAACAATAGCTACAGTTACATGCTCAGCAGCAATAAGGCAAACGGCTTTTCTGTCCGCTGCCTCAGAGATGATGCGCCGGCCAACCAGCCCCCCAACCCGCCATCAGACCCCAACCCGCCCGACAACTCCACCGGACAGCCTGTCAATACCCAGCTTTTCTGGACCTGCACCGATCCGGAGAATGATCCCCTTACCTTCGATGTCTTTTTCGGCAACGATGATCCTCCCGCCACACAGGTTGCCACCGGTCAGACAGGTACCGCTTACGACCCCGGAACCCTCGACTACAGCACCACCTATTACTGGAAGGTCGTTGCCCATGACGATCACAGCAACACCACTGAAGGACCGGTATGGAGCTTTACCACCATGGACTCACCGGTGTGGAGCTGTGGTGACCCGCTGCAGGTCACCCATACCGCCGGGGATGTGGCCCCGGTTTATAAAACGGTCACCTATGGAACCGTTGAGACCAACCTCACCGGGAGCAACAAGTGCTGGATCACGCAGAACCTCGGTTCCGACCAGCAGGCCGCGTCTGCAACCGATATCACCGAAGCCTCGGCCGGCTGGTACTGGCAGTTCAATCGCAAGCAGGGGTACAAGCATGATGGCACTACCCGCACGCCCAACACATTCTGGATATCATCCATCAATGAGAACAGCGACTGGCAAACCGCCAACGATCCGTGTACTATACTGCTTGGCGCGGGATGGCGGCTACCCACCTATTCCGAATGGAACAATGCTGACCAGAATGGCGGATGGAGCAATTACAACAATGCATATGCAAGCGTGTTGAAACTTCATGCGGCCGGGTACCTTTACTCCAGCGGTGGTTCGCTGAGCAGCAGGGGCACGCGCGGCGACTACTGGAGCAGTACACAGAGCAGCACCACCTATGGCTGGGGCTTGTTCTTCAACAGCAGCAACTGCTATGTAAACTTCTACGATAAGGCGATCGGCTTTAGCGGTCGTTGCCTCAGAGACTGACGCGGAACGGCAGAATAAAGTACATGATGAATTGGCATATGAAAAAGGCACTTTTCCTGATTGCGATGATCCCGGTCATCCATCTTCCTGTGGACGCGCAGGTTCTGTTTTCGGGAACCTCAGGCAATTTCGTGACAGACAGTAAAGCGCCGGGGGTCAATGTCAGGGCACCCAATGGAGGGGAGCGCCTTCAATACGATATCCCCATGACCATCCGGTGGGAAGCGCAGGACGAGTCGTTCGGTGCGACGCCCATTGCACTGACCATCAGGACTGCCCCCGGCGGTCCATGGACGATCCTCGCGAATGGCCTTCCCAATACCGGCAGCCAGGTGGTCAATCCTCCGGGTATCACCTCAGACCACGCCCTGGTCAAGGTATCGGCCAGGGATATTTATGGCAATATGGGAGAGGATGTCAGCGATGCCTGCTTTTACCTCGATGACATGTTCTCAGGAGTTACCGGGACATTCATCACCGACAGCAAGCCTCCCGATGTCATGGTCATCCGCCCGAATGGCGGGGAATGGCTGGGATATATGGACTCGCTGGATGTGGCATGGACCGCGACGGATGATGAATGGGGACACCATCCCATTTCAGTCGCGGTCAGCAAGCAGCCTGGTGGATCCTACAGCTTCATTCAGACTGACCTGGACAATACAGGATTTGCCAGGGTGGCCCCGCCGGAAGCGGTTACAGAGTATGCCAGGGTTTGGGTAGTGGCTGTCGATTATTTCGGCTCGGTGGGATATGATAAGAGCGATGCCTACCTGAAATTCGACGATCGTTTCTCAGATACGACGGCGAACAGTTTCAAAACCGACAGCAAGCCGCCGGAAGTTCTTGTCGGCATGCCCAATGGGGGTGAACGGGTGGATTTTTCGGAACCGGTGCTTGTCACCTGGACTGCCACCGACGAATCCCTGGGCGCCAATCCCATATCTATAGGACTCTCTACGGAAGAAGGAGGCAGTTACAGCATCATTGCCCCGAACCTGCCGAACTCAGGCAGCACTGTCATCAGTTCCCTGGGGGTGATCACCAGATTCGCCAGGATATTCGTCATCGCACGGGACTATTTCGGAGTGGAAGGTGAGGACCGGAGCGATGAGTATTTTATCGTTGAAGATCTCTTCACCGGTGGCTCCGCGTCCTTTGTCACCGACAGCAAACCGCCCGAGATCACGGTACTTGTTCCCAACGGGGGAGAAGGATACTTTTTTTCCGATCCGCTGCTGGTGAAGTGGGATGCCAGTGACGACAGCTTTGGCCCCCTGCCTGTTGTCAAGATCTCCGTAAGCACTGACGGAGGGTTGACATATCAGACCGTGGCATCCGGTCTGCCCGACATTGATTCAGCTTTTGTCACAGCGCCGGAAGCCATCACCCAGCAGGCGATGGTGAAAATCAAGGTGAAGGACTCGTTCGGGCTCGTTGCGGATGATGAAAGCGATGGAGTGTTTTCGCTCCTGGGATTATATACTGACCTGAAAGCCTTCCTGGAGGGGCCGTTTACAGGGACGGAAATGAATACCATTATGAACCAATTCGGATACCTGCCTTTATCCCAGCCTTTCAGCGCTCCTCCCTGGAATTATGGCGGCACGGAAAGTGTTCAGGCCATCCCCAACAGTGATGTGGTCGACTGGGTGCTGATCGAGCTGAGGGACGCCCCTGATGCTGTCTCTGCCACATCAGCAACTACCATCGGCCGGAGAGCCGGCTTTATTCTTCGCAACGGCATGGTTACAGGTGCCGATGGAGTCAGCGACATGATTTTCGGCATACCCGTAACCCAGAACCTCTTTGCCATCGTCCGGCAGCGAAACCATCTGGCAGTGATGTCGGCATTACCGCTGAACAGAACAAACGATACGTTCGACTATGACTTCACCACCGGCGCTGAACAGGCCTTTGGCGGCAATCTGGGTCACAAGGAGATCGGAACCGGTATCTGGGGCATGGCCGGCGGTGATGGTGATGCCAACGGCACGGTTAACAACGGGGACAAGAATGACATCTGGGTACAGCAAGCCGGAACATCGGGTTATCTGCCCGGTGATTTCAATCTCGATTCGGATGTCAACAACAGCGACAAGATCGAAATCTGGGTGCCCAACGGGGGCAGAAGCTCACAGGTCCCCCTGTGACTTACTTGGAATGAATCATCTGGTTGAAAAATCCAAAGGAAAATCAAAAAGCAATCAATCATAAATTACAAAGCGATGAAAACGATTCTTACACTAATGCCCTTGATTGTGGCTGCATTACAGGCTGTCTCTCAGGGTTCCATCACCAACATCAGCGCCGCACAAAGACTTGACGGTTCGCTGATCGTTGACGTGATCTACGACCTCAGCGGCTCTGAACCGGGATACTTCATCGATACGGAGGTGAGTTTCGACGACGGCCAGACCTATACACGCCCGAATCCGCAAAATCTGACCGGCCAGGTGGGATCGAATGTCGCTCCGGGAAACGGAAGAACTTTTACCTGGGATTTCGGCGCGGAATTCCCCGGGCAATACAGCAACCAGACAATAATCCGGCTTTCTGCATCCGTGTTCGAATGGGTTTGCGGGGATTCCCTGTACGATCCACGCGACGGCCAGGTATACAAGACCGTTCAGATGGGTGCTCAGTGCTGGATGGCGGAAAATCTGAATGTCGGTGATATGATCCTTGGTGGCACCTCTCCTTTAAACAACGGGATCATAGAGAAGTATTGCTACGGAAACCTTCAGGCCACCTGCGATACATTGGGAGGATTGTACCTGTGGGATGAGATGATGCAGTAT